>DASYBA010000410.1:0-10835 GCA_036501005.1 Candidatus Xenobia bacterium
GCGTGGCCATCGAGAGAAGGCTATCTGCCCGACTTGCACCCCGAAGATTGAGGCCATGGTCGATATCACGTATCGATACGCTCCCCTGAGTCTTGATGATGGCACCGAGGCGGACAACGTGTTGCAGGGGTACTGCGAAACGTGCGGCAATTCCGTACTCGTGGCCGCGCAGTCGTCCTATCGCACTGCCCGAGCTATCGAGGATCGTCATGCAAAGCGCACACGCATTCGCCTTTCTCTGGAGTTGACGGACTACATAGCGACACAACTAGGGCTAGCTGGGCTGGGGCACAGTGAGAGTGACGAGTACTTCAGGGCACTGTTTCAATCCATCGCTGGGCGTGAAGAGCAGTGGGCTCGAGTATTGGCAGCCTCGAAAAGCCCGCTTCTCGCGCTGCCGCTGACCGAATCGGAACATCTAACTCTGTCGGGCCGAATGCAGGAACTGCTTCAGAAACTTGAGAGTCTGACGGGCCTTGAAAGTGCGAGCGAACTTGTCCGTCGAATGATCATCCTGGCCGACGCGAACAAAGAGTTTGGAGGAGAGGTAGCCAGCCACCTTAAAGCCTCCGCACTGGTCCGATCATAAGCAGTGAACCGTCGATGTCTCTTCAGGATATGCGGGTTCACCCTGAAGGCACGCTCTCGTTCGATAGTCACCGGATCACCTCGGAAAGAAGCTCTACGAACTCCTTCTCCGGCAGCCGGGCGGTGGCGTCGGCTCCCTCCAGCAGGGCCTCCGCCAGTTCTCGTTTGTGACGATGCAGGGCCACGACCTTCTCCTCCACTGTGTTCCTGGCCACCAGTCGATATACCGTCACGGGCCGCTGCTGACCCAAGCGGTGGGCCCGGTCTGAAGCCTGGTCCTCCACTGCCGGGTTCCACCATGGATCCAAGTGAATCACATAGTCGGCGGCCGTCAGGTTCAAACCCGTCCCCCCGGCCCTCAGGCTGATAAGGAACAAGGGATCCGTCCCGTCCTGAAAGGCGGCCACCCTCTCCCGTCGCACTGGCCCCGGTGTCGAACCGTCCAAATACTGATATCGCATGTTCCGTTCGTCCAGAAACCGCGCCACCAACTCCAGATGATCGGTAAACTGGCTGAACACCAGCGCCCGATGGGCGTTCTCCATCAGGTCGTCGACGATGCGTCCGAAGGCCTCCAGCTTGCTGCTGGGCACCCTCGAGCCCGCAATCACCAGGCGGGGATGGCAGCAGGCCCGCCGCAGTTTCATCAGGTCGGCCAGCAAGCGCATCCGGTCCGGCTCCAGGTGCAGGTGTGCCAAAGCCTCCTGTCTCACCCCCTCGTAAAGCGCCCTCTCGCGTTCCTCCAACTCGACCTGTATCTGAATCTCGGTCCGCGGCGGCAGCTCAGGGAGAACCTGGGCCTTCGTCCTCCGCAGGATGAACGGTGCCACCAGGACTCGGAGCTGTTCACGGACCCCCTCGTCCTGATACTGCTCGACGGGGATCCGGAACCTCTGTCGGAACGCCGCCCGGGTGCCCAAAAGCCCCGGAACCAGGAAGCGGAAGAGCGACCAGAGATCGTCCAGATGGTTTTCCACTGGCGTACCCGTCGTCGCCAGCCGAAAGTCCGCCCGCAGCTTCGAGGCCGCCTGGGCGCGCCGGGTTTCGGCATTCTTCACGGCCTGCGCCTCATCCAGCAGAATGGTCCGCCAGTGCATGTCCGCCAGCTCCTCCCCGCGCAGATGGAGCATGGTGTAGCTGCAGATCACGACGTCGTTGGCTGCCACCAATCCCAAAGGGTGCTCATAGAGGCGCGGCTTGAGACCGGGCGCAAAGCGCCAAGTCTCGTCCAGCCAGTTCGCCAGCACCGAGGTCGGCGCTACCACCAGAGCCCCGCAGCCCGGTCCAGGCTGGTGGGCCTGCCAGGCCAGCAAGGCGAGCGACTGGATCGTCTTGCCCAGTCCCATGTCGTCGGCCAGCAGCGCACCGGCGCCCCACCTCGCCAATCGCACCAGCCAGCGGAAGCCGTCCATCTGGTAGTCTCGAAGGCTCGCTGCAAAGTCGTCGGTCAGGTCAGCCGGGCCCGGGGACTGAAGGCGGGCCACGTGCGACCTCCATGCGTCGTCCCCGGACGCAGGACCCAACCAGTCCAGCAGGCCGGGGATGCTGAGCCGATGCACGCGGATACCCCCGTACGCCTGCAACTGAGCCAGTTGCTGCCGCAACCGTTCCTCCAGGGCGAGAAATTCGCCCCTTCCCAGCGCCACGAACCGACCCCCTCGATGCTCCAGGGCCGACAGTACCACCCGCAGCGTCAACATCTCCCCTTCGTCGGTAGCCACCTCCCCGTCTACCGCAAACCAGTCCCCGTCACCGCTCAGGCGCAGGGCAGCCCGATTCGCATGGCGCACACGCAGGCTTGCCCCCGGCGGCCACTCTACCACGACGGCGTCTCCCAAGGCCCGCACCCGTTCCAGCAGGTCAAGGGTCTGGGGGAGCTCGAGCGCCCCATCCTCCTGGCCCAGAAGGGTGGCCCCCTCGACCTCCCGGGCGAGATCCCGGCGCACCGCTCGGCCTTCCGAGCTGACTGTCGCGCCCCCCTGCCCAGGCACGAAGCTCGGCGTCTCCGTTCCGAACGGACGGACCCGCACCGAAACCACGTACACTCCGCCGTGTGGCGACATCTGCAGATAGATCCGCGGGTCCGCCTCGTCGGAATCTCGGACGGGGAGCACCGATACCACCTGAATGTCCTTGCTCAGCCGTTGGATCAGTTGGACCAGCCGCTCCTTGCCAGCGGTTGGGAACACTGTACCCAGACCGAGGTGATCCGATAGACTTCGGTGCAGACGGGAAAGGGAGTACACCGTAACGATGCGGCCCTTCCGTTCGACATGCCACGGCCGGTTGGAAGGCGGATGAATGCGACAGAGATGCCCTCCTGTGTGCGGCTCTACATAGAAGGTCGGTTGTCCGGTCGATATTTCCAAAGGTTCACCAGAGATATCGAATACCGTACAGTGCCCCACCAGCGCCTTCAAAGTCCTGGGATAGCCAGGCGGCCGCTCGATCGCCCAGGCGTTGGCCGCCTCGACGTCCTGATCGGTGGCGTGCACGGCTGCCTTGCCGGTCGTTACGGCGTCTGCGCCCACCAACTGTCCACTGGTCCACCCCACTCCCCCGGACCGGGGGACCTGCAGACGCGCCTCGATCTCGACGACCTCGTCGTCCAGCCAGGTCAGGAACCAGGCCACCCGACCATCCACCGGACGGGTGCGGGAAATCGCCTTCTCGAGCGCATCCAGGGTCCGTTGCCAGGACGGGTAGCGGGGTACCAGATCGGCAAGCGATGCAAAGCGGGTCGAACGACGTTGAACCTGGAAGGCGACCGTCGTATATCGCACCAGGTGGACATATTGATCCGCCAGCCACTCGAGGCCGGCGGCTCGGGCCCGATGCTCGCTCTCCACCAGGCGCGCTCCGAAGGCTCCGTACAGGGTCTCCGACCAGAGCAGGGCCAGACCCTGAACCAGCAAGTCGATGGACCCGTCCCCTGGATCCGGTAGGGCCACTCGCCGGCCCCGCAAGACCCGCCCGATATGGACCAGCGGCTGGTAGCGAAGCGTCTGGCCGGCCTTGGCCAGTCGCTCGGCGTCGGCCAGCCTGCCAGCACCGTACAGGGCTACCACGTGGAAGAGGCCGGCCAGGCCGGGCAGCGTCCGCTGACTCGCTTCCTGGCGGCGGACCTCGCGGAGGGCCCGGTCAAACGGATCGGCGGCCGCCGAGGGCGAGTTCACGAACTCGGCCAGGGCCTGCCCCACCAGGTCTCCACCCCTCAAGCGGAAAGCCTCCTCGACATCGCCGGACAGCAAGGCCAGCTCGGCCCGCTCTTCCGGATGAGCCTCGAGGAACGGCAGAAGAGGGCGCAGATCCAGCAGATCGTCGATGGCACTCCGCACCAGGAATGACGTGAGTCGAGCCCGGAACCCGGGGTACAGGGCCGCGAAGGCTGTGGGGTTGGGAGGGCGGAGGAAGAGGTCTACGACAGCCCGGGTCGGATCGGTGCCATGGATGGCCTTCTGGTAGCCTTCGAAATCCCCGGACGCCAGGGCCCTGCGGATTTCCGGCTCGCCGGTCCGCCATGGCCCCAGGTCCGGAATGTTAGCCAGGCGGCCCCGGGCGACGGCCTCTCGCAAGACGGCACTGGCCTGCTCCGGCGGAAGGGAGACCGCGGACGACGGGCGCAAACCGTGCTCACTGCAGATGCGCTCAACCTCGTTCGGGGTTCGTCGCAGCGCAGCAGCCAGTAGCACTGGGCTCACCGGACGCCCGATGAGGGCGAGCACGTCCATCACTTCTTGAGGTAGCTGCGGCACAATGGTCTGGGGACGGGCTGGGGGAACCTCCACCGGCGACCCGCGGTACTCTTCATCCCATATTCGTATCAGCTCCAGGGTCGCCGGACCGGTCTGCAGTAGACTCACGGGAATCTCCAAGCCGTGATGGGCGACAAACCGATCCAGGACGCGTTGGGCGAATTGGCGTGTCAGGGCCGTGGGGTGATACGCACCGAAGAAGTCGATACCCCCAAAGGTCACCACGCGCGCAAGTCGAACATGCCCAATACTCGTGTCTGGCAAGACGTCCGGATCCAGAACTCGGCGTTCAACTCCAGTGATGCAGTCCCGTAATGAAATCCAGCGGTGAGGACGGAACGCCACGATTTCCCACAGAGAAAGCCACGCCGCCTCCTGCGCATCCAGCCATTCATCGTGGGTCTTGTCAAGCCCCGTTGCGGCAGCTCGAAAACCTCGCATCAGATCGGGCCGGTATAGCAGGCATCTGAGCAAGAAGTTTTCCTGTAGCGGAGCTGCTATCGGATGGAGTTCAAAGGTGGCTACCGTCGTTCGCAGCAGGTCCGAGTGCTGTTGGTTGATCCAGCGCTGGAGGTGCCTCGGCAAGGAGTCCTGAAGGCGGGCCCAGAGCTGAACGGTAGCTTCATGGTCGTCGACGAATTCACAGCAGCGCTTGTACTTGACCTCGCTGCCGCAAGGACACGGTTCGTTCCGCCCTGCTCTTCGCATGAATATCGAACGCCGTTCAGTTGCTCGGTGGGGGTCGCTTGTGGCACTCTTGGTCTCGACGCTTCACAAGCGCTATCGAGAAGGTCCTGGTCGGAAAATACGGCAATTGCCACCTCAACCCTCAGTTTCGAAGCCCAGGGAATGGTCCGAATACGGCTCACCCCCAGCCAATTCCTCCCCGGCCCGGTTTAGTCAGTCTCCCCTGCTTCGCCATGGCAGCCTTGCACCTTATCCCAAGTTGTGAATTTCGTAGCGATAGCCTTGTTCCACCAGGAACATCTGGCGGTTCGTACTGAAGCGCTGCTCGTCGGTGCCTTTCGTAACCAGGGTGTAGAAGCTGGCCCCGCGGCCGCCCTTGGGTCGTAGAATGCGTCCCAGTCGCTGCGCCTCCTCCTGGCGCGATCCGTAGGTCCCGGACACCTGCACCAGGACACTCGCATCCGGCAGGTCCACGGCGAAGTTGGCAATCTTCGATACGACCAGCGCCCGTATATCGCCTTTTCGCAGGCGAGCGTACCACGCCTCACGAACTGGGTGTGGCGTACTTCCACTGATGAGGGGGAGGTCCAACCGTTCTGCGAGCAGCTTCAGTTGTTCGACATACTGGCCGATCACGAGGCACGTCTCATTCTTGTGTCTCTCCAGGAGGTCTCGCACTACGTCGATCTTTCGCGGATTCTCGGCTGCGATGCGATACTGGTCCCGCGGCCGGGCATAGGCATAGTCCCGTGCCCGGGCCGCGTCCATGGGGAGCCGCAGCTCCCGACACGTCGCCGGGGCGATGAAGCCTTGCGCCTCGAGCACCCGCCAGGGCACATCGTACCGCTTGGGACCGATAAGGGCGAATACGTCATCCTCTCGATGGTCCTCGCGCACTAGCGTGGCTGTCAACCCCAGGCGCCGCCGTGCCTGGATCTCCGCGGTAGCCCGAAACACCGGAGCGGGCAACAGATGCACTTCGTCGTAGATGATGAGCCCCCAGGGACGCTGGGTCAGCACGTCTAGATGGACCATCGGCTCGCTGGCTGAGCGGCGCCATGTCAGCATCTGATACGTCGTGACGGTGATCGGACGGATATCGCGGGCCTGGCCCGTGTACTCCCCGACGTCGGCCGCAGCGACATGCGTGCGCTGCGCAATCTCCGCCTGCCACTGATGCACCGAAACGTTGTTGGTGGTCACAATGAGCGTGTGGCACGAGACGCGTTCCATCGCAGCGAGCCCCACCAGGGTCTTGCCGGCGCCGCAGGGGAGGACGACGATGCCACTGCCCCCCCGGGCGTCTCCCTTCTGGTAGAATGCGTCCGCCGCGGCAAGCTGGTAGGGTCGGAGGGAAAATCCAGCAGTACGCAACAGAATGGGGAGGGTCTCCCCGGCCAGATAACCACACAGATCGTGCACCGGCAACCCCAGCTTGATGAGGGCGTGCTTGAGGTTGCCCCGCTCGTCTGCGGAGATAGCGAATTCCCCGCCTTCTAGCCAGAAGGGGCTCAGCGATGTGTCCGACCGGAGGCGACGCTGAATCGCCTCATCCAAGACCTCGAGACGCAACACGCCCTCGGTCGAGGCACGCAGAACCAACTGCCCATACAGCCCATGCCATTCCAGCACCGCCACGACGACCGCCGCGGGAACTGGGTAGCGGGCATAACGCTGCAGCCCTTCCACCAGGCTGCTGGGCGACACCCCCAGAGCGGCGGCATTCCACACGCTTAGCGCCGACAGGCTGTAGGTGTGGACGAACTCCGGCGACTTGACCAGCTCCGCAAACCCGGCCAGGAAGTCGCGACATTCCGGATAGAGCGGGTGGTCCACCTCGAGCAACAAGGTACGGTCACTCTGAACCACCAGCGGACCTGGGCTGACCCGCGGGGAGACCGGCGGGTCCATGCTTGCGACCAGAGTCACGCTTTCTCCTCCACCATCCGATACTCGCTCTTGAAGCTCTCCAGTAGTTTGTCGACCGCTGCCGCGTGGCGGCCAGAGTATACCAGAGCGTCACCGTCCCGCTGGAACGGACACCGCACCTCCACCAGCCGAGCCACCAGCTTGTCCCGGCATGAAGTATCAGATAGCCGCAGCCGTACGGTCGTCTCCCGCTGCACGGCGACGGATGGGCGAGCAGGGTTCTTGGCCGGCTTCGACTGCTCCTTGGGAAAGCGGGTCGTCGTCCCCCGGGGAGCGGTAGCGACGCTGGTGTCCGGGTGGCGCAGGTGGACAGGAACCAGGCCGGCGGCTTCAAGGGCCCCATGCAGGTCGCCCGGCTTCTCCACCACGTGCACCCCCGGGCCGATGCCAATCGGGGCGTGGCCCTCGAACAGCCTGGTCGGAACCTCTCCCTCCACCACTCCGTGGGAAGTGTACAGTGTGAACACGTCGGCCTGCCCCAGCCAGTCCTCCAATTCCGTGTGGACGTTGGGCGGCAACGGGCGATCCGCCAGCTTCTCAAGCCACGGGATCAGGCTGGCGGGTGGATTCTCGGTGGCCCATTTCGCCACTTTGTCGCGACGCAGTCGGACGATGCTGACCGTGTCCTCCGCCACGACCTCACCCAAGAAGGACAGAGAATGCACCAGGCCCACAGGGGCCAGGGAGGCCTCGACATGCACTTCGAAATCGGGCTGGACAGACACGCGTGGCGGTGGCAAGGTCCTGTGCAATACCTGTCGAAGAACAGGCCGAACGCGGAAGGCTCGCAGCCGGCCCCAGGAAGGCTCGGTTCCCTCCGGGCTCAAGGCATCGCCGTATGCGACGTCGACATACCCCAGCACCAAGGGGAAGCCCTCCAGGAATCGTTCGATATAACGCCCCTCACGAGGTTCGAAGCCGTGGCCGCGACCATTCAGACGGACACCGGAGCTTCGTCCGCACAGCAGTTCCTCCAGATCGCATTGTCGGGAGGCGGCAGCGTCGAAGAGAAACTCCGGCCGGGCGCGACGCATGCATTCCACCAGGGCCGCAGTGCCATGCCAGATGTCTGGGGCCAACTGGGCGAGGGTATCGAGGAGGGTTGCTCGCGCGGCCCCATACGCCAGATTGTCCACCGGCCCCTTCCTCCACGACCAGTGGCGGAAGCGGTCCAGGCGTGAGAGGGGGAGGGCGCTGTAGAACTCGCTCATGGCGGACGTCGTAAGGGCATCCATCAATTGACGTTCGCTATCGATCAACGGTTGGCGCCAGTAACGTTCGATAGGGTCGGTGTTGACCCTGATATAGTTGTCGGGAAAGAGAGGGCCCGACCGGTCGTGTTGATCTGTCGTGGTGCGCCAGTCAACCAGACCGAGTCGAGCGGCCGCCGTCTCCACCACTGCAAGCCATTCGGTGGGGGCCTCCATGAGCTGGCGCAGGCGACTCTCGTCTCCGTCGGGGAGGTGATTCCCTCGATATGTTCTCTTCACCGTGCGCCGACTCACGTAGTCGACGTACACTTTGAGATGCCGGCGCAAATCCAGCGAGTTCGTGACAACCTTGAGCCCGGCGACGTCTACACCGGATGCAGTGGCCAGCATGGGCGGCTACCTCCTATTTCGCTCCCACGGTTCGTGTCGGAAACCCGGCTTTCTTGACAAGGCGCTCCACCGCATCCAGGGACTGGCGGGGAAACGCCACCCACTCCTCCGCCAGGTGCACCAGACCGTTGCCGCCGAGGGTTCGCTCGAGTGCGGCGCGCAGGGTCAGGTCCCGCACTCGGGCGACCAGCAGGTTGCTGTGAACGACCGTGCGTCCGCGACGGCCATCCAAGTCGGCCAGCATGGCAGCAAAGGCAGGGGCATGGTCCCGCAGCCAAGCGGCCAGGGGGTCGTCCACCGAGAGCCGACCCAGGGGGACGACCTCGGGATGGGCTATCAGATGGCCTCCCTGCAAGGACCATGACGCCAGCTTGGAGAGGCGGTCCAAGGTCATTGGAGAAACGGTCTCCGCATCGACGGTCAGTCCTCCCTCCGCGGAGCGGAGCCCCCGAAAGTCAAGCCCCGTGCCTCTCTCCAGGTCTGGGTGCACTCGGTAGAACGGCTGGCCGTCGATCTCCTGGTGGGCCAGCAGTCCGAATTCGTAGCCTTTCTTTCCGGCATCAGACCTCGCTTGGCATCTGGCCAGACCAGACAGGACGTGGGTCAAGGCCCCACCCGACACCCAGGCGCCCGCCGGCAAATCGTGCAACGCTTTCATGACGATGCCGACGGCCTCCGCCCCCGCCCCCTTGTCGAACAGAGCACTCTCCCAGTCCTTCTGCTGTCGCTTCCGATACTGGGATTGGCTGTAAGGCACGCCCTCCAGAAGCAGACGTCCACCGTCGAGCGACAGCCGGGATGCCCTCCCCCGGCAGAAGTCCAGAAAGTCCCGGCGGAATGGGTCTTCCCCACCATGCCCAGCGCTCTCGAAGGATCGGGTGGTCAGTAGCGGCGGCAGGTCGCCATGAAATTCCGGGGGCAGCCAGAAGCGCCATCGTTCCATCTGGCTCGCACCGTACGACTGCTGATGGCAGCCGAGCAGGCCGCGACGGAGGAGATGTTGCTGCACGGCCTTCAGGGTGCCTCGAAACCTTTGTGGCCACGTATCCCAGTGGCTCCCTTCTGACCCGTAGAGGGAGGCGAAGAATTCAATGCTGACGGGCAATGGACAGGTTGCCAACAGATGCAGGGCAAGGACTTCATCTCCCGACAGCGTGGCCACGGCCGCCGACAGCCCCGTCGAAGAGAGAAACCAGGTGGCAAAGGCACCCGGGCCCAGCTCCGCCTCAGCGAAACCGCGAGATCGGGCGATGGCTTTGAGATCGGTTTCGGACAACATCGCTCGCATGCCGGTGATGAGAGCCTGGCTATTGATCACGAACTCACCTCCTTCTGCTACCAACGTTCGCACGGTTCGCAATGACCCTGCCCGCGGTTGAAGAAAACTCTCCACAGAGTTATCCACAAGGTGGCTCTCGTAAAGGGTCTGGCTTCCAACAGTGAATCTCCTCTATCACGAGGTGGAGGCAAGAGCATGACGATGGGTCGAAACGATATTTGCCGTTGCGGCAGCGGCAAGAAGTACAAGAAGTGCTGCCTGGCTGGCGACGAGGCCGGGCGCAGCCTGGCCCCCATCGCCCCATACATCTCTCCGTCGGCGACGACAATCGATAGACTGCAGAACGTCCTGTCCGAAACCCTCCCCGAGAATCGATCGGAACCACGTCAAAGCGTCCCCCATGACTTCGTGGAGCTGGCGGCGTCGGTGGAGGAGGAGATTGACTGGCTGGCGCGCGAGGGAGACGCCGACTTGGACATGGCGCTCGGTTGGTGGCTGGTGCAGTGCAAGACTGTCGAACAGCGACAGATTCTCGAGGATCGCCTGGCCCGTTTGCGCCTTGAACAGCCCGAGGTCTACTTCAAGCAAATCCCCGCTTTCACGGCCCTGCTCCGGGTGATCAATGCCTTGGAGCTGCAGCGCGGCGACGTCATACGACGAGTGGTTGAAGACGGCGAGCGTCTGGTTCAAGGGGATAATGAAGCCAACGCCTACGGACACCTGGTGCGACTGCTGGGATGGCATGGGGAGTTGGAGCTGATGCTGAGGGCCGTCGAAACGGCCGCGCCGGGCATCGCCCATGCCAACCTGCTGAGATGCGAGGAGCGGATCCATGCCCAGTGGTTTTCGGCTGGGCGTAGGCTGCTGACGGGCCATCCCGTCCAGTTCGGGTCGGACGTACCGGGAGCGCCTGCCGACCTGTTGAGCGAATTCATGGCCTCCCAGATAACCCAGGGACTCCTCCCCTCCCAGGCGTTGCTGCAAACTGCGGAGGTC
>DASYBA010000411.1:0-4594 GCA_036501005.1 Candidatus Xenobia bacterium
CATCCGAGAACGTCGGGAATCTGGTGCTCCCGTGCCGACCATGCGGCGCCGTAGACGGAGATGGTCCGCTTGATGCCGGGCGCCGACAAGGCAAACACGGTCGTCGGCAGCCCCTGCAGGGTGGCGTTCTCGTAATCTTCCTCCCAGTCGGCCGCCCCGCCCAGTTGAATCCGGCTCACCATCGTGCTCATCTCGTCGGTGGTCACCTGGGCCGTGTAGTATTCCACCTGGCCGACTTCCTTGCCGGTCCGGGCGAAGAATAGCGTGCCGTCCGACTGCAGCACGAAGTCGGGAATCGCCGTCAGCTTTTGTAGCGAACTGGCGTACGGGTTCTGATTGTCGACCCGCAAGATAATGGCGGAGGCCAGGCCCGCCAACGGCAGTGCCATGACCAGGAGCAGAGCGAGGAGGAGGCGCCTCATGGGGTGTTGATGCCGTTCTCCTTCAACCAATTCTTGAGCCGGCCCGAGACTCGCTGATCGCGAAACAGCTTCCACTGGTCCCGCTCTCGGGGGTGACCCGATTCGAGCGCGTCGAGAAAGTTGCGCAGCGTGCCCCCGCCGCTTTGCGCCGTGCGCAGTCGATCCTGGAGCTTCTTGTCGACGATCACCTTGATGAACGCGTCCATGTCGCCGTAGTTCTCCTCGGCCGTGATGTGCGGCACCTTGAGGAGCACGTCCGGCTCCTTGGCCAGGCGCTGCTTGAAGGCGGCCAGTTGTGACATGGGGCTGGTGGGCGACAGGTTGACTACGGCCCCGGACTTGGTATCGAGGTAGTAGACGTTCTTGCCCGCGGTATCCTTGTGGGCTTCCAGAACGGCCTTGAAGTCGACTTTTTTTGGGGGGGCTGGCATAGGGCCGCTAACTTCTCACCTGGGGTCGGATCACCTGCCGTACGGCTTCCACCAACGCATCGCCGGATACCGCCTCATAACAGGGAAAGGCGTGGCACGTCTCTTTCTGGCAGCCGATGGGGCAGGTGACCGGGGCAGGGCGCACCACCGCGGTGTGCGACCCGAAAGGCCGCCAGCGGTGAGGAAATTCGCACCGCATGGCAAAAATGCCGACCGTGGGAACGCCCAGCGCGGCCGCCATGTGCATGGGCCCCGAGTCGGGACAGACGTAGGCGTCGCACCGTTGCATCACGGTGGTGAGTTGCGACAGCGTCGTCTGGCCGGCGAGGTTGACGTGGGGTTGGCGCATGGCCCGGGCAACCGCGCCGGCAATATCGATCTCGTCCGGGCTGCCGGTCAGGACCACGGTGGCCTGGAAGGCCTGTGCCAGCCGGTCGGCCAGGCGGGCAAACGTGGCTGTCGGCCACCGATCCGGGGTCAACGACAGGCCCTTGCCGACGCTGAACCCGATGAGAGGTCCGGCCGGCAGTTCGACCGGTACCAGGGGCACGACCAGCGTGGGTACGCAGCCATCGACCGATACCCCCAGCCTCCTCGCGTAGTCGAGCTGGATATCCGTCCAGTGTGAATCGACGTCGCCTCGTTCTGAGCGAATCGAGACCTGATGCGTGTAGTTGAAGCTATAGAGAAGCCGTCCAGCCTGGCCCACTCGCACGGGAATGCCCGCCCGGCGGAGGAGCCACGCCTCCGGTGCCTTGCTCCACAGCACGACGCCGATATCGAATCGTCGCCGGCGGACGTCCCCGATCCATTTCCGAAAGGGGGCCCCGTGGTCCCACTCCCCCTCCCGCACGACGATCAGCTCTTGGAGGTAGGGGTTGTGTTCGACAAGGGGCGCGGCCGCCGAGCGCACCAGCATGGTGACCTCCGCAGCCGGCACCCCCTGGGCGAGCGCCTGCAGGACGGGGGTCGATAGCACGACGTCACCCAGCCCGCCGCGCGCGTGGACGACCAGAACTCGGGTCATGCCGTCCCTCTTCTAGTCGGCCACGGGCAGCCCTGCGGTGGAGGGTCCATCCACGGTGGCGGCGGTAAAGGGACGACCGGGCGCAGGGCGAACCCCATGAAGAGTCGCATGAACTGGTTGAATCTGACCGATCGCTGTATCGAGGCCTTGCTGTTGGCACAGGCTGAGGCTCGTTTTCTGGGCGACGTCGAGGTGGGAACCGAGCACATCCTCATCGGCCTGGTGGTGGGCGGCAAGACCGTCGGGGCACAGATTCTCGCTGAGCAAGGGCTGGATCAGGCCTCCATCCGCGGCTATCTGACCGCCTTGCGGCACTCTGTCGAATTGCCCTCGGCCAGCCGGCAGAAGTTTTCCGCCGAAGCCGAAGCCTCGGTCGTGCTGGCCATCGAAGAAGCCAAGCTCGCGGGGGCTCCGCAAGTGACGACCGATCACCTGTTTCTGGGGCTCTTGAAGCAGGAGGAGGGCGCGGCGGCGCGCATTCTCAGGGGGCTCGGTCTGGAACTGACCGCCTTCATGCAAAAGTTGCGCCAGGAGTCAAACCCAAGGCCCGTGGCGCAAGAGCCCGCCTTGGTGTCGGGCGAGAGCGTGCTGCGCCTGCTGGACGACCTGCAAGTGGCCCTGGAACGGCTGGTCGGCAGCCTGATCGACGCCCTGGTGCGCAACGAGTGGAGCGTGCGCTGGCCCCGGCTGGAACTGGACGAAGACGCCCTGCCCTCCGAGGCGGAGGCCTACCCGGTCAGCAGCCTGGTCGAAATGATTCTGAGCCGCGGCATCGCCGCTCGGGCCGTGCAGATTGTGCTGGAACCCCGAGACTCCACGCTCATGATCCGATACGTCTTCCGGGGCGGCAGCTCCGAACAGGTGGAGGCTCCCAAGGTGTTCAAGGACATCCTGCCGTTCAACGTCATGCGGCGGGCCAGCCTCAACCCGATGGAGAAAGGGCGGGAGTTGCAGGGCGACATGGTGTTTGCGCATCGAGGGCGCCACCACCACTTGCGGGTTCACTCCGAGCCGATACACAAGGGTGTGAAGCTCTGCATCCAGGTGCTCAACCAGGCCGCATGAAGGCTCTGGCGTTGTACCCTCTGCTGAAGACGCCGCGCGGGCTGGAGCCGGGCGAGTTCGAACAAGCGATGCTGCATTTCGACGGCCAGGAGCTCCGTATCGAATGTCCCGATTACGCGCTGCGCACCCGCCTACGGGAAATCTTTTCGACTCCGTTGCGGGTGCGGCGGCCAGTCGGAACGGCTCCTGACGTGGTGGCGTGGGAAGTGCACGAGCTCCAGCCCGATACCGATGAGTTCTTCGCCGAGGCGTGCCTGCAGTTGCACCGCCACGGTCTGGCGGTCAAGGCGGTTTAGAGCGGCGTGCCGATCACGTCGTGAATGCGGCTCCACTCCGGGTTCTCGGGCACGCTGCCTTCGGGCATGCCGTGCCAGCGCTGGACGATGCGGCGCTTGGGCGCCCCCAGCACCGGGTCGACGGTGAGCGGTGATTCGGTGATGACGCCCTGGGCATCTTCCGACCACATGGTCGCCTTGAACTGCTCCCGCACGATGAGCGAGCGGGACTTCGGGTGAATCTCCCGCTCCTTGAGCGGCAGAAGCTTGCTGTTCTGCCAACCGCGCAGGGCCGGGCCGCCGAACAGCATGGCTGCCGCGTTGGGCGATGGGTTCTTGAGCGTTTCACGCGTGGATCCGTTGCTGGCTACGAACCGCTCCACGACGCACCCGTCCGGTCGCGTCTCGGGTTCTCCAGCCTTCTGCCACATGGTCGAGGTAAACGGCAGCGTTGTGTTGGTGTTGGTCTTGGGCCGTTTGACAGCGTCCATATCCCGGCGTCCCCTCACTCTGCGTCTCTATCTATGCTCTGTTAATATTAGGTGATAAATGTCACACTGTGAAAGTAGCCAGATGTTGCGACTTTGTTGCCGATGTTAACGGGTGTGTCCAGAATGTTGCAAAGGTGTTAACTTTTTACACTTCCTGTGACTTTACGCACATCCATGGTGTGATTTTCCGCACGCAGGAGCTGAGGCAAGAGATCGGAACCTTCGACCGTCAAAATGGAGGAGGCGGTCATGATGCGACTGGGGTTGGGGTTGTTGTTGGCGGGAACCGTGGCGGCGCTGGCCAGCGGGCCGTGGGTGGTGTTGGTGACTGCGTCGCAGGGGGAGGTGAGGGCGACCAGCAGCGACGGTCACTCGTTCAAGGTCCACGCCCTCTGCCGGTTGGGGGTGCACGACCGGCTGGCCGTGGCGGAAGGTGCGACCCTGACCATGACCGTGCTGCCGGGCGGTGAGCACGTCACGGTGGCGGGGCCGCAGACGGTAGAGGTCAACGCCGACGGCGTCTCTACCGACAAGAAGGAAGTGCTGGAGGGCCGCACCTACCCGGGCACCCTGGTGGGAAACTCCCAGGCGTGGGTGAGTACCCCCAGCACGGCTCCGCTGCTGGCCTTTCCCGGCTCGCCGGTGCTGCACCTGGAGTACCTGGCCGGGACCGATATCCGCCAGTTGCAGATCCGCATCCGCAATGCGAAAGACGAAAGATGCACGGTCGACCTGCCGGGCGACAAGGGGCACGTGACGCTGAGCGATGCCACCCTGGCGCACTACAACGAGGGCCCCGGGGCCCCACTGGTCTTGCGACGGGGCAGCCGCTACATGGTCGACGTCACCGCCATCCACAAGGCGGGGGAACCGACCGGCGCGG
>DASYBA010000412.1:0-20158 GCA_036501005.1 Candidatus Xenobia bacterium
ATAGGGCCCGCCTCCTGGGGCTGGCGTCATCATCGCGAACGTTGCAGGCCGCAGACCCTGAGGGCCTGGTACGGCAATGGCAGCAGTTACTGATCGACGAAGCCTCCCAACGGCTTCTGGACATCACGCCGCCCTGACCGCGTTCGCGGGGGCTCGTGCCCCACCAGAGCCAATTCCCGAGCCACCTTCTTGGTGGCTCTTTTCGCGGGTCGGTGGGCTACCGCCCGCCGTTCCAATTAAATCGCCGCGATCGTGGTCAAATAAAGCGGCCATTAACAGGATGGCCTTCGAGTTGGACCACCCTTCTCTGGCGGCGTCCGCATTTCGCTTTGTAGAAGGACCGAATGAGGCCCACTTGGCAGCGTTGTATCACCGACTCGCGGCGTCGGCGATCAGGCAACCCTGCAAGTTGGAAGTAGGTTGAAGTGTCCGACAGGGAAGTGGAACTGGTTCTTTTGCGGAAATGCTCTCAGCCGAGCTTGCCTCGAAGTTCCTCGAAGACCTGCTGGGCCGCCACCCCTACCGCCTGGCCGCTCCGAACATCGCCGCCCCGCCGGTCGAGTTCACTCCTCCACTGCGATTCCCAATCGCTCTCGGATGGAAGCAGAAGGCTGGAAACCACTTGGCGCTTGCGCCGGGCCTCCCTGTACTCCGCCTCCCATTCTTCGCGCATTGAAGGCCACCGCAACGAGTAGCAGCTAAGCACGCCGTCGTCGATTATAACGCTCTTGAATGGGAGCAGCACTGCTTCGACGAGCACGGGCGTCTCTTCGAGTGTGGCCGATTGAAACGGCCAGTCGGCCAGGCTGCGACCAGGCCCTTGCACCAAGCAGACGCGACCGTTCTCTGCAACGAACACGCTGCCCTTCTTGAGATGCTTGAGAACGCCGAACGTGCCGCGCTCGAACTCCTGCCACGACTGGACGATATCGACATCGTCCAGCGGGAAGGAGTCGGGATTGTCGTCGACATAGTCATTAATGAGTTCGTTTTGCAGGATGAAGGCGGTCCGCATTCACTACGAGTCTCGTCAGACAAACGTTGCCAAGGTTGGCCTTTCTCCCTCCGTGGAAAGAGATCCAGTTTCCTGCCCAGGTAGATCAGGAGGGATTGCATCAGGCGATGAAACCTTTGTGAGTCTGTATCGGAAAGATGCGTTCTGCCCAAGTTTAACCTCGCTGTCGACAATGAATTCGGTTGGAAGGCCCAAGCTCGCTGGCTTGTAGTGGCGGTGATTCCACGCAGCCCGTCGGATCCTGCGGCACGCTCTACATGAGTGCCGCACCGGACAAGCCCCTACTCTCCACTTTGCCGGACCGGGCAGTGTCCGGCGCCGGGCTGCCCCAGCCGGGTGGGGTGTATCCCGCTTCCAGCAACTCCCTCATGGTAACGTGCCGCGGATCAAATCGGTCTGGAAATGCCTGCTGCGCCGTAAGTCCCTTTTGAATCGCGACGTCCACCTGCCGCCAGGCCATCTCTATCCATCGCTCCTCGTGGCTCGGTCGCCAGCCATCCGACCACATCTCGCGCTTGATTCGGTCGAGGTCCTGGCGTGTAAGCCTGTCTTCGGGCTCTGACGGCACTTGCCCACCATGCTTGACGGCCAGCGCCCCGACCAAGATTGGCTGGTAGTCCTCCCACCGAAACGGGTTCTCCAGGGGCAGGCAGTGGGGGAACTCGTGCCCACACGTGTTGCAACCACGCCCCCGCGGCCAGATGCATCTGCCATTTCCGCCCACATTCCGGATGTCACTGCTGCCGCAGGATGGGCAAAAGCAACCCTGGGGGCTTCAGTGAAGGGGTGTCGGTGGCCACACCCATCATTCGAAGCCGGGCCATCACGACCGCTATCTTGTCCCGCTGGGCGTGCGGGCCAGGGACCAGGTCTTTTATATGGTGATCGAAGACCTCATAGTTTTCCTTGACCAGTTCAAGCGCCAGCTTGCACAACGTCGCACTGTTGGCCAAGTTGAAAACTCCGTGCCATACAGGGTCGGCCAGGGGTAGACGGAGCAGTTCAATAAGGTTCTCCAGCGACCATTCCAGCCGCCAACCTTGTTGCGCATAGTGCGCGACCTCGGCCGCGATGCGCTCTTCACGGTCCCTGGGGGCGGGCTCCTCCAGTTGCTGGTCCAAGAGCATGACGCATCACCTCGCCCCGTCCCGGCCGGTACCTACTCGGACTCGGCGCCTGCGCCACACAAGCAGCAGCAACCCGAGCAAAATCACCACCACGACCTCGGTGCAGGCCTTTGGAGGTAGTGTTGGGACCGGGATGCTGGGTTCCAGATCGACTCTGATGGTCACGCCGGAAAGTTCCCGCCGCCATTTAGGAGTCCCGCACATCGGCCCCGGGTATCGTTGAGTTGACAGACGCTGGACGACTTCAAGAATGGACCTCAGGCTTCTTGCTTACCTGGACGAAATATGGCGGGGTAACCGGATACCATACGGTGGAGATGAGAAGATTGACGCAGCGGCCGTGACCAGCGCGTGACGTGGTCCATCGGAGACGTGCTGGCGCTGCTCTTTGCTGCCAATTGAGGATTCCGCTTGGCGTGAGACCCTGCGCCGGGCGGACGTCCCGTCCTTGCTGAAGGCCCTCCAAGAGCTTGACGACCACGACTACGACATCTGGGATCACGAGACAAGCTGCTGGAACAAGACGGTGGGGTGGCACGGTACCGGGTGGCCAATTGCAAGGACCTGCCCGTTCAGTGCCTGGAGGACGTCACGCCCGCCATGCTGGGCGCAGCCGGCGACGTCCGAGTCGGGACTCCCGCTGGAACCGACGACTGGCGACTATACTATAGTGGCCCCCGCTACGGCTGCCGGTCCATCAAAGGCCGCCTGCTGCACGAGCGGTGGTGGTCTGACAAGTTGGCATGGCCCCCTTTCAAGAGGGTCACCGCCGAGACACCCGAGGAGTTTGCCCAGCTCCCAGTCTGGCGCAAGCTCCTGCCCGACGAACAAACAGGGCCCGCCCGTTCGAGCCCATGCCCTGGACGCCACCGCTGCCAGACTTGTGGTGACCCGGACGGGGCTGAGCTGCAAGGGACAAGACTGGGCATCGGAGAACCGTCCGACTCCAACCGTTCCGGTAAAGAGAGCCTACGCACCAGGGTGGAGGTGAAAGACGATGTCGGACGATGAACCAGGCAGAATACGCGACGAGAGGACTTGGCCAACGGAGTGTCCATCCTGTCGAAGTCATAACAAGCACTGGGCTGATCAGCCATCGCAAATCTATTTGGACGAAGTAGCTCATCCAGACAAAAACCGACGAAAGACCGAGAAGTTTAAGTACTACAAGCACCTAAGGACCTGTCGTGACTGCAACCATCCCTATTTTTCTATCGAGATTCCTGAAGAATATTTGAAGACAATTCTCAAAGAGCTGTCTGGCCTCGAATACCATGGAGAGTTAGGGTGGAGCTCACGCCAAGAACTTAGCACACTTGCCGAGCAGGCCTCTGCGAGAATAGAGACCTTGGTAGCTGACTGTAAATTGAGGGATCAAGAGATCGAACGGCAATCTCGACTGTTGGCGAGTATCATCGAGATGGCCCAACGCAAGGGCCAGACCTATCCACCTCTGTCATCCAATGAGCCAGTGGATCAGGTGCTAGCAGAGCACACAACCATGTGCCAGTTCAACCGCGAGGACTTGACGGAGGACAACCCTTGATAGGGAGCAGCCATCGAACATATCGGTTTATCTTCTTTCGGACAACTCGGTCATGACGGTGACTGACCGGCCGCTGTACTATCTGCTACGGTCGCCAGTAACCATGGTTCTTGATTCCCCTAACAAACCAATCTACCCGGTAGGGGAGGCTCAGTATGCTTGACCTAGCACCCGGTGAAGTGGTCCATGTCCGATCCCGCCAGTACCTGGTCGAGGACGTCGTGGAGCCCCCCAAGCCCGGCGACAGCCCCCTGGTCCGCCTCTCCTGCCTCGAGGACGACGCGCTAGGCGAGGCTCTCGAGGTCCTCTGGGACAAGGAGATCGACGCCCGCAAGCTGGGCGACCCGTGGAAGTCCATCGCCCGTCGGGGCTTCGACGACCCCAAGCTCTTCTCGGCCTACCTCCACACCCTCCGCTGGAACTGCGTCACCGCCACCAATGCCAATCTGTTCCAGGCCCCCTACCGCGCTGGCATCGAGGTGAAGTCCTACCAGTTGGAGCCTCTGAGGAAGGCGCTCCTCCTCCCCCGGGTCAACCTGTTCATCGCCGATGACGTGGGCCTCGGCAAGACCATCGAGGCGGGACTCATCCTCCGAGAACTGCTCATGCGCCAGAAGGTCCGGCGGGTCGTCATCTGCTGCCCCCCTTCGGTCGTCCGCCAGTGGCACGAGGAAATGGACCAACGCTTCGGCCTCTCCTTTGTCATCTACGACCGGGACTATGTCGCCGCCCGGCGCCGGGAGCGGGGCTACGGCATCAATCCGTGGACAACGCACAACCGCTTCATCATCTCCCACGCCCTGGTCCGGGACGAGGCCTACGCGGGTCCCCTCCGAGACTGGCTCGGAGACTTCTCAGGGGGCGCCCTCCTCATCCTTGACGAGGCGCACAACGCGGCTCCGGCTAGCCGTTCCCGCTACGCCATCGACTCCAAGCTCACCCAGGCCGTTCGCGACCTGGCGCCCCGCTTCGAGCATCGCCTCTTCCTCTCTGCCACACCCCACAACGGCCACTCCAACAGCTTTGCCGCCTTGCTGGAGATCCTGGATCCACAACGGTTCTGCCGGGGCGTTCCCGTCAAGCAGCCCACCCTTCTCGAGGCGGTCATGGTGCGACGGCTCAAGAAAGACCTCCGGGGACTGGTCGACGACTTCCCAGACCGCAAAGTCATCCCAATCATCATCACGGGGTTGAACGAGGACGAACCTGAGCTCAAGCTCTCCCGCCTCCTCCAGGCATATCGACAGGCCAAGGAAGAGCGGCTGGCAGGGGAGTCTGCTTCACGACGGGCCTCCGCCTTTCTCGTGGTCATCAGCCTGCAGAAACGTCTCCTGTCTTCGATAGAGGCTTTTGTCCGGACGCTAGCGGTTCACCAGAGAGCCATGGAAGCCCCGACTGCGGATGTGGGGAAAGTGGCCGAGCAGCTTCTCCTGGAGCAGCCCGGAGGAGATGATGAGCGAGCAGAACTGGCGGAAGAAGAGGTGCTGGCGGAAGAGGAGGTCGCCTTGCGATCTGCTACCGGGGGCTCCCTCGGCACCATGGAAGCCATGGCCAAGGAACTCACATTGCTGCGGGAAATGCGGGACATCGCCGACCAGGCCCGCTACCAGCGGGACTCCCGCCTCCGTTGGCTAGTGGTCTGGCTGCGTGAGCATCTCTGTCCTGCGAATCGCTGGCTCCCCAGACGCGTCCTCATCTTCACGGACTATGCCGATACCAAGCGCTGGCTCGTCGAACAGCTACAGGCGGAGTTCACTTCTTCCGACAGAGCATCGGAACGGATTGATACCTTTCACGGGGGCATGGGGGACGAGCGCCGAGAAGACATCAAGAAGGCCTTCAATCAAGACCCGGCGACCCACCCTCTGCGGATCCTCATCGCGACGGATGCTGCCCGCGAGGGGGTCAACCTGCAGAACTACTGTGCCGACCTGTTCCATTTCGACATCCCGTGGAATCCCAGCAAGATGGAGCAGCGCAACGGCCGTATCGACCGCAAGCTGCAACGCTCCCCTGAGGTCCGCTGCCATTACTTCGTGGTCCAGCAGCGGGCGGAAGATCGTGTCCTGGCGGTGCTAGTCGATAAGACGAAGACCATCCACGACGAGCTGGGGAGCCTTCCATCGGTCGTCGAACAGCGAGTCTCCAAGTTGCTAGAAAAAGGCATCAGAGCTGAGGACGAGAGCCAGCTACTCCTCCGTATGCAGGAAGTGGACGAGGACGAGCCAGCCTTTGGCTCGGGGCTGTGCGTGGTGCGGGAAGAGCTGGAGGATCTGCGCCGACAACAGAACCTGGCCCAGCAGCTTGAGATCTTGCAAGGCCACCTCCACACCTCGCAGACCTGGCTGGCCATCGACGATCGACATTTCCGAGACGCCATCAGCGAGTCGCTGAGACTGGCCGGGGCTGACGCAATTCGACCCCTGGATCCGGAGGCCGCACTTCGGGACCCCTCCGCGGCCCGCTGGGAGGTCCCCGCCTTGGATCGGCGGCTAGGGGCCGACCCGACCTGGAGCACGACGCTGGACTCGCTACGGGCGCCGCCCAAGCGTGGACAAAAGCTGTGGGAGTGGCGCAAGGAGTCCCCTCTGCGGCCGATTGTGTTTCGGGACGCGGGCAGTCTGGATGGCGAAGTGGTGCACCTGCACCTGGAGCACCGGCTGGTCCGGCGCTTACTGGGGCGCTTCCTGTCACAGGGGTTTCTGCATCACGAGCTGTCGCGAGCCTGCGTGCTCCGCACGGACGATGCCTCTCCCAAGGTTCTGGCGCTGGGGCGGCTCTCGTTGTTCGGGGCCGGAGCTGCAAGACTGCACGACGAAATAGTCTCGGTCGCCGCGGAGTGGAGCGAACCGGAGTCGAGGGGACGATCCAGCTTGAAGCCGCTCAACCAGAGCCTGAAGAAGGACGTCTGGGAACTCCTGGAGGAGGCACTGGCCACGCCTCGCTTGCACCACATTGCCGACCACGCCAAGGCCCATCTTCTGGCTTCTGTGCCTCGCGATGTCGAGGAACTGGCTCCCGCTCTGGCCGCGGAAGCCGAGAAGCTGGCAGAGCGAGCAGCCCGACAGCTCAAGAGTCGAGGAGAGACCGAGGGAACGCAGATGCGGAGGCTACTGGAAGGCCAGCGGGACCGCATCCACCGGCAGCAGAGCAAAGTGGAAGACAAGATGTGGGGTCAACAGCACTTTGCCTTCTATGACGAGCAGGAGCGCCGTCAGCTCCAAGCTGACCAACGGTGGTGGAACACTCGTCTCGAGAAATTGGAGAGCGAACTCGACACAGAGCCCGCTCGGATTCAACAGGCGTACGAGGTAAGGTCACGACGGGTGGAACCGGTCGGCTGGGTCTACCTGTGGCCCGTGTCGAGGTAAGGGGGGACGATGGCACACGACGCCGAGCTTGAAGTCCACAAAGCATGGCTGGGACTGGTCCAACCGGTGGGCCTGGTGGTCTCGCCGCCCGCGCTTCTGAACGCCCAGGCCGTGCCGGAGAAAAACGCGGTTGTGCTCCAGGCCCGGCTTGCCGAGGTGGGCACGCCGCTCCTGACGTCCTTCCCGACCTTCGCCACCCGCTTTCTGGACTGGCGCCTGTCGGATCTGGCGGGTGCGACGGAGGAGTTGCCTCTGCCTGAAGAGCTGACCCTCATTCTTCCCGACTACCACGAGACGATTGCTCCCAGCTACGCAGCCCTGGACCCTGGGGATGGAACCCCTCAAATATTGATCACGCAGCTCTCTCCTGGCCTGGACCTGGATGCGGTTCCAGAAGAGGATAAGGGCTGGGCGGCATCACCGGCGGCCAAGTTCGAAAGGCTTCTACGAGGCTGCAGCGTGCAAACCGGCATCCTTTGCAATGGCCAGGAACTGCGGGTGGTCTATGCGCCCCGGGGAGAGACTTCTGGACATCTCTCGTTCGGAATACGGGACATGCTCCAGGTCAGCGGGCGTCCCATTCTTGCGGCGTTGCACATGTTGCTTTCCGAGTGGCGCGTTTTCTCGGCCCCCGACGGGCGCCGGCTTCGCGACCTTCTGGCCCAGAGCCGGCGGTACCAGAGCGAGGTCTCTACCAAGCTTTGCAGGCCAGGTGCTGGGGGCCCTATGGGAACTCCTGCGCGGGTTCCAGGCGGCCGACGAGGCCGTGGGAGGAACCCTCTTGAACGTCCCCCTTCGCGACATCTACGGGGGCTTGCTGACCACCCTCCTGCGCCTGGTCTTCTTGTTGTACGCGGAAGGCCAGGGCCTCATATCAAAAGACGGGGTGTACGTCCAGCACTACTCCGTCGAGGGCCTCTACGAGCGACTCCGGGCGGACGCTGGCCAGTATCCGGACACCATGGACCAGCGCTACGGTGCCTGGGCTGGCCTCTTGTCCCTCTTCCGCCTGGTGTACGATGGCGGCGGCCACGGGGACCTGCACTTGCCGGGTCGCCACGGACAGCTCTTTGATCCGAGGACCTATCCGTTCCTCGAAGGAAGAATTGAGGTTCCTCGGGTGTCCGATGGCTGTCTTTACCGCGTGTTGGACTCATTGCTCGTCTTGGATGGAGAGCGATTGTCTTACCGAGCGCTCGATGTCGAGCAGATTGGCTCGGTCTACGAAGCCATGATGGGGTTCGCTGTGGAGCGAGCAGAAGGCCAGTCCATTGGTGTCCATGCCGGGAGCCAGAAGGGAAGCGTGCCGGCGGACCCCGTGGTGGATGTCGAAAGGCTGCTGGCCCAGCCCAAGGACAAGCGGAAGAAATGGCTCCAGGAGCAGACGGGGTGTGATTTACCTCCGAAGTCAGCGAGTGTGCTGGCCGACGCATGCAGGCCCGAGGATGTGGTGGCCGCCCTAGGACGCAAGGTCTCTCGATATACCGGTTCATTGATTGCTCCAGGCGCGCTGTATTTGCAACCGACTGAGGAGCGACGCCGATCGGGCTCGCACTATACCCCTCGGGAGTTGACGCAGCCGATCGTTGAGACCACGTTGAGGCCGGTGCTGGACGCCCTGGGGGAGCATCCGATGGCCGAGCAAATCCTCGGGTTGAAGGTCTGCGATCCGGCCATGGGGTCGGGGGCGTTTCTGGTGGAGGCCTGCCGACAGTTGGCGGATCGCCTGGTGGCAGCGTGGGAGCACCATGCGTCGGAACCCGATATGCCGGACGACGAGGAACCGCTCTTGCACGCCAAGCGGCTTATTGCGGAGCGGTGCCTTTATGGGGTCGACAAGAACCCGTTTGCGGTCAACCTGGCCAAGCTGTCGCTCTGGTTGGTGACGCTGGCGAAGGATCATCCGTTTACGTTTGTGGACCATGCGCTGAAGCAGGGAGATTCGCTGGTGGGGTTGACGCGAGAGCAGATCGCCTGCTTCGATTGGCGACCTTTGGATGGGGGGAAGTCTCTGCCCCTGTTCGACACAGTCGAGGATGCGTGGCACGAGGCGCACGGGCAGCGGAATGCTCTCGTGGGTCTGGCGGAGGACGACGAGGCTGGGAAGCAGGCCCTGCTGCAGGAGTCGGAACTCGCGCTTGCGGACGTTCGACTGGTGGGGGATTTGGTGATTGCCGCGTTCCTTTCGGCGGAGAAGGACAAGGAGCGAGAGGCTCGGCGGCTGGTGCTGAGGCAGAAGGTAGACGGGTGGCGGCGGGGGGAGGTCCACCGCAGTGAGCTGGAAACGGGGGTTGCGGAGTTGCGGCGCGGCGAGATGAGGGTGACGCCGTTCCACTGGGAGGTGGAGTTTCCTGAGGTGTTCGACAGGACTAGAAGTGGCTTTGATGTCATCGTGGGAAATCCGCCCTTCCTTAACGGTACAAGAATCAGCACACGATACGGCGACTCCTATTCTTCATGGCTACTCCAAACTTTTCAAGATTCTAACGGGAAGGCCGATCTGGTTGCGTTCTTCCTGCGCCAAGCTTTCTCCTTACTCCGCTTTCAGTCGGCACTCGGTATGGTTGCTACCATCACTATTTCAATGGGTGATACGCGGGAGGCATCTCTGGAGCACATAGTAAAAGCAGGTGGAGTCATCTACGCGATAACAAAGAGAATTCCATGGCCAGGCCAGGCAGCGGTAACTGTAAGTACGTTGAACATTGCAAAGGGGGTTGAACCAGCTACCCTGACACCCACAATCGACGGTAACGAGGTTGAGCGAATCTCCACATTCCTATTGTCCCGGGGACCAGACACCCTGCCACCCCCTCTTCAAGGGAATATCGGAATATGCTTCAGCGGTCCTTATGTAATGGGAGCGGGTTTCCTATTTGATGACGATGATGACTCCGCAAATCCAATATCAGAGATGGCGATGCTAATCTCATCCCGGCCTGAACTCGAAGGCCTTATACGACCATACATTTGTGGCGAGGAACTGCTTACAGATCCGCGTCTCTCTCACCGCCGCTACGTCATTTATCTGGGAGAAATGGAACAGTCGACAGCTTGGCAGCAATATCCGGAGTTGATGCGTATCCTGGAAAGACGTGTAAAACCAGAACGAATAAACAAAGATGCCAAGAAGTATCCTAGAATGGTTAATGAATGGTGGAAATTCTGGAATCCTCGCCACGAGTTGATGTCCCATGTGACAAGCATGAAACGCATTCTCATGACCCCTTTCATTGCCAAACACTTTTGTTTCGGATTTGTACCCGCCTCGACAATCGTTGGTACTCCAAATATCGTTGTGTGCAGTGAGACTTATTCAAGCTATTGTTCCCTTCAAGGACGAGTACACGAGAGTTGGGTCCGTTTTCTTGGCTCAACCATGGAGGATAGACAGAGGTACACCCCCTCTGACTGTTTCGAAACCTTCCCCTTCCCACGGAACTGGCAGACCCACCCTGCACTCGAAACCGCAGGGGAAGGATACTACCTATTCCGTGCCAACCTCATGGTCCGCAACAACGAAGGCCTGACCAAGACCTACAACCGTTTCCACGATCCCGATGAGCGGCACCCCGATATCCTCCGCCTGCGGCAGCTCCACGAAGGCATGGACCGCGCGGTTTTGGACGCCTACGGCTGGACCGACATCGCGACCAAGTGCGACTTCTTCCTGGAGTACGAAATCGACGAAGAAACCTGGGGCAACAAGAAGAAACCCTATCGCTACCGCTGGCCGGACGAGGTCCATGACGAGGTCCTCGCTCGCCTCCTGGATCTGAACCAGAAGCGCGCCCAGGAGGAAGCCCTGGCTGGCGCCCGGGAGACGCCCAGGCCCAAGAAGCCACGCAGCAAGAAGCAAGCGGCCACTGAGACACCGCTACTACCCGTTTAGGGAGAGACGACTATGCCCACTGCAATCGCCACGAAAGCTACTTCCGCAACGGTCCGGGACCGCTTGGTTGAGGTCCTGCGGCTGGATCTTATCGGTCCAATGAATGACGACGCGGTGTATGCCCTGGAGCGACTTCCCCAGTCCCCGTCCCGTTGGTATCTCGCGGGGTTTCTGGCGCCATCGGATGCGCCCACCGAGGATCGCTCCGACGACGATGGGAATGAACAACTCGACCTCATCGATCGACCTGGCGGAGGGGACGACGAAGGGGCGCCCGATGCCACGGCGGCACGCAAGGCCTTCTTCCCGTCCTCGATGGGATTGTCAGTCCTGATCCCCAAGGACCTCGGGAAACTCAACGCCACGGTTCGATGGGGCGACTACGCCTTGCGGGCCAAGGACGAGACGGAGGACCGTCCTGGAGGCTGGCAGCGGATTCCCAAAGAGAACATTGTGGTTGTCACCCCACCCAGGGATGGCGCTCCAGCTGAAGTTCCGGTCCCAGGGAGCGAGGGATTGCAACTGGTTGTCAGTTGCAGCAACGCAAGCCTGCCTGACCTTCCGGCCGGGACTCGATCCCTGTCGGTTTTCCTGGTCAACCGACGCCTCCCCGCCCCCGATCAACGGCGGGACGAGGCTTTCGTATTCCAAGTGGAGCTGTCGCTGCAGGCGGAGCAGGCGTTTGTCCCCAGGCCGGACCCTCGAGGACGCGGCACGGATTGGGACGACCAGGTCGCCGACCTGCAGTATCGAGACGTGGTCGAACTCGCGGTGGGCCACAACGTCTCGGCCGTAGCGATTTGCACGCCCGCTGGCAATTGCAGCGAGGTTCGGACCGACTGGATGCCGGCAGCCGCCGTTGAGAAGGTCGTCCCGAACGAACAGCCCGACGTCGACCTCTCGCTGGAGGGGCTGGCAGCGGCATCCAGCGGGGCGGCCCTGCGTCAGAAGATCAGCCCCATGCTGACCGCTTACGCCGCCTGGATCGCTCAGCAGCGGAAACAGTCCTTCTCCGATCCCCGGCGAGCCCAGGTGTCCAAAGATTTGCTGGAGGCCGCTGATCGGGTGAGAGGCCGTATCGAAGCAGGGCTGGCTCAACTGGATGATCCCACCATCTTGGAGGCTTTTCGCATAGCGAACCGAGCAGTGGCTCGTGCTATGCGACAGCGAGAGTGTCATGGCCGGACCGACATCACCCCTGAGAAAGTCAGTGCGCCGCGCTGGAGACCCTTCCAGTTAGCCTTCATCCTGACTAATCTGAGTGGCCTGGTCAACGAGCGCCACCCCGATCGCAAGATCGTCGATCTGCTGTTCTTCCCCACGGGTGGAGGCAAGACGGAGGCCTATCTGGGCTTGGCGGCAATTGCCATGACCCTGCGGCGTCTGCGGTCTCCTTCGATACAGTCGGCTGGAACATCCGTTCTAATGCGCTACACGCTGCGCTTGCTCACGCTCGACCAGCTCAGCCGAGCCGCAACGCTGGTGTGCGCGTTGGAGCTGGAGCGGCAGGCGGATGTCCCCAAGCTGGGCGAATGGCCCTTCGAGATTGGCCTCTGGGTCGGCATGGGCGCCACCCCAAACGTCATGGGGAAGAAAGGGGACAAGAGCAAGTACACCGCCCGGCAGAAAACGATAGACTATCAGAACGACAGCACTCGCAAGGCGTCTCCGATCCCGCTGGAGAGCTGCCCATGGTGCGGATTTCGCTTTAGCAAGGACAGTTTCACCCTGCTCCCAGATCCGAATGAACCCCTCGACCTGCGGGTGCTCTGTGTCAATCGGGACTGTGCCTTTCATGCCCGCAAGCAGGCGCGGGGGTTGCCCCTCCTGGCCGTTGACGAGCCCATCTATCGCCGCCTGCCGGCCTTCCTGATCGCTACCGTCGACAAGTTTGCCAGCTTGCCCTGGATCGGGGCCACCGCCGGTCTTTTCGGCAAGGTGACCCACCATGACAAGGAGGGATTCTACGGCCCATGGGCTCCGGGTAAGGGCTCACCTTTACAATCGGCCCTGCCGCCTCCAGATCTGATCATTCAAGATGAGTTACACCTGATCTCCGGGCCACTGGGCACCATGGTGGGCCTCTACGAGACGGCCATCGACTCGCTTTCCAGCAATGACCACGTCGGACCCAAGATCGTCGCTTCGACCGCAACTGTTCGCCGGGCAGAACGACAGATCTGTGGCTTGTTCGGACGTCCAGACGTCGAGGTGTTCCCACCGCCGGGGCCCGATCGCCGGGACTCGTTCTTCGCCCGTACCGCTCCGGTCAGCGAGGCCAATGCCCGACTCTACCTGGGGGTCGCCGCCCCCGGCCGGAACATCAAAGTCGTCTTCATGCGAACCACGCTGACGCTCCTGTGTGCGGCGCAGAAGCTCTGGGTAGAGGCTGGCAAAGAAGCGAACCCGAATAACCCTGTCGACCCCTACATGACTTTGATTACGTACTTCAACGCCCTGCGCGAACTGGGGGGCGCTCGACGGATCGTCGAGGACGAAATCTGGAACAGGGCCGCCGACTATGGACGCCGCCGCCTGCGGGTGGGCGAGAAGTCCAGTAACGGCTTGTTCGCCAACCGCAAGCTCCTGTTACCCAGGGAGCTCACTTCTCGGGAACCCACCAACCTGGTGGCTGAAACCAAGCAACGTCTTGCTCTGTCCGTAAGCGACTCGTCTCATATCGATGTTGCGCTAGCGACCAACATGATCTCGGTGGGTCTAGATATCACCCGCCTGGGATTGATGCTGGTCCTCGGCCAACCCAAGATGGCGGCGGAGTACATTCAGGCCACCAGCCGGGTGGGCCGAGACGAGAAGCGCCCTGGACTGGTGGTGACCGTCCTCAACGTCAACCGGCCTCGCGACCGCTCTCACTATGAGCGATTCATTGCCTGGCACGAAAGCTTCTATCGGGCGGTCGAAGCGACCAGTGTGACACCGTTCTCCCCTCGGGCCGTAGACAGAGGCATCGCAGGGGTTTCGGTGGCCCTTGGCCGTCTTGGCCTGGCCGACATGACAGCTCCCAGAAACGCGGCACTGGCACCTCGCCTCCGGCAGAAGCTGGACTTCGTGGCCGAGGTTCTGTCACGGCGAGCCGAAGCCCACGATAAGGAGCTATCCACGACAGAAGCGGAAGCCTTGCGCCAACGCATCCGACAGCGCGTCGCCGACATATTGGACAAGTGGGTATCGGTCGCAGAGAAGCGAGGAGAGCTACAGTATGGCCACGAGGTGGGCGGCGCGCCTCCTTTGCTGTTTGAACCGTTGGATCCGGAGTTGGAGAAGCAACCAGCGGAGGCCCGGGCGTTCAAGGCCGGTCGCAGCTTGCGTGATGTAGAACCGGTGGTCAACCTTTGGATTCGAAGGCCTGAAGACTTCACAGGAGATGCTTCAATATGACACAAGGTACTGTGAACCGCCCACCAGACGGTCAACTGCGTCTGTCCCAGGTGCTGATGTCGTTCGGACCCGGGTCCATGCTGGATCTGCCTGAGACATCGGTCCTCATCGGTGGGCTGGACTCCTGGAAACCACGCGGGCGCAGGCTCTACGAAGAGCGTCTGGAGCAGCGTCTCTGCGAAATGCTCGACATATCGGCTCTTACACTCCACGAACCTCCCATCGACCTGGGGGAAACCTACGGCCCGCAAACTGGCATTGACGCCTTCTTGTTCCCCCTTTGGTTCCTGGGCATGATCGACATGGACTGGCAGGGGTATCGCAGCCGGCCTCTGATCCCCTTCGATCGGCTGGTCAAGGGGAACTACCTGGGGGAAGATCGCAAGTCGTACCATGTCGTTCCCGTTCGATTCGTACAGGCGTGCCTGAAGGGCCACATCAGCGACGTGGACTGGTATGCCTTCGTCCGCCAGGACAACGGAGCGGATCGCACGGGTCCCCTGTGGCTGGATGAGGGCGGGGGCGGGAATGACTTCTCCGATATCTATGTCCGGTGTGGGAAGACCCAGAAACGGCGTCCCCTGTCCGAGGCGATGGTCCCGAACGCGTTCGTTCTAGGAAGATGCCAGGGACGCAAACCATGGCTAGGGCCTAGAGTGTATGACAAGTGCGAGCAGCCAAATCGACTACTGACCCGGTCGGCCAGTAACGCGTACTTCTCCCAGGTGATGTCTGCCATCTCGATTCCTGACACACAGGTGAAACTTCGGGAAGCGGTCGACCAGGTCTGGGAAGACTTTCTCCTGTACGCCGAGGACCTCCGAGACGTCACCAAGGAGCGCCGCCGGGAGAAGGTCCGATACGCTATCGAAGGGTTCACTGATGAAGAAGTCTGGGCCGAAATCAATCGGCGTAAGAATCCGACGCCGCCACCCACCCGGAAGATCAAAGAAGCAGAGATAGAGTCGCTCCTGGCCGCCCCCCAGGGGGACAGTCCTATGGACCCCGGGGGAGACTTCTACGCCCGGGCTAGGACGAACGTCAGTTTTCCAAACGTCAACCGCATCGTGCTCGTTCATCGCCTCCGTGAGGTTCTCGTGCAGATCGGCTTCACCCGATTCGAGGCTACGCTACCGGACATTGATGGCGAACTGGATCTCCAGGTGGAGCTGGCCCCGCTGTCTCGGGAGCTGACGTGGCTCCCCGCTGCCGAGAACCGGGGCGAGGGTGTCTTCCTGTCCTTTGAACGTCAAGCGGTCGATAAATGGCTGGTTCGTCCCGACGTTCAGGCTCACGGCACCAAGATCAAGGCGGGCTTCGATTTGTGGAAGAGCCAGCGGTCGCAGAGCAAGATGGAGTTTCCTGGACTGCCGTATCTGATGCTCCACTCGCTTTCGCATCTCCTTATCACGGCCGTGGCCCTCGAGTGCGGCTACAGCGCTAGCGCCATCCGTGAGAGGGTGTACGCTGGCGATTCTGGCTACGGTATTCTGCTCTACACCGGCTCATCCGGATCCGAGGGCACGCTGGGCGGCCTGGTGGAAATCGGACGTTCTCTGGAGCGCCACCTGCGGCGAGCCCTGGACATGGGACGCTTGTGTTCCAACGATCCGGTCTGCTCTCAGCACGATCCCTCAAGAAAGGAGGAAGAGCGATTCCTGCTGGGGCCGCGTGCCATGGCTGCCTCCTCATCGCCGAGACCTGCTGCGAACGCCGCAACGAGCTGCTCGATCGGGCGCTGGTGGTCCCAACCGTAAGCACCCCAGGTGCGGCGTTCTTCCAATCCTGGCATGCTTGACCAGCTCAGCTATCCAACTCTAGAGAGCCTCGCCGACGCGCTGGCCGGCGGTCGGGTGGGCGCCATGTACCCAGAGCCCGACCTCCGAATGCACGTTCCCGAGCGTCACGTGGCGGCGACCGCTGCGTGGCTCCGCGGCGCCGAGCTAAGTCCCAAACAGGCGGCGCTGGTGCTCCGAAGCGTGGCGGCGGAGAGACGTCGCAACCAGGAGGTCGCCGACCGTGTCGAGCTGGTCTGGTCAGGCCTCGACCCCGTCAACGCGGAGACCCGTGACACTGCTGTCGTAGTCCAGCAGCTCTTCCAAGAGGCACGACGCTCCGTCCTTGTTGCCAGCTACGCCTTGGACCCAGGATCCAAGGCCCGTGACATGTTCCAGGTCTTGGCCCGCCGCATGGATGGAGAGCCTTCTCTCGAGGTCCGCTTCTTCTTGAATATTTCCCCGCACGATAACTACACGGACGACGATGCCGTAAAGGTCTTCTCACGGCACTTCCGTACTGAGGTCTGGCCTGGTAAGCGCCTTCCACTCGTCTACTACGACCCAAGAGCCCTCAAGACGGGCGCCACCCGCTCCTGCCTCCACGCCAAATGCGTGGTGGTTGACGGCCAGCGCGCTCTGGTGACCTCGGCCAACTTTACCGAGGCCGCCCACGCCCGCAACCTCGAAGCCGGACTCCTTCTCTCCGATACCCGGATTGCAACTGCGTTATGCACCCAGTTCACAGCACTTGTTGAGGGACGCGAGCTGAAACGCTTGCCAGGTACATGATGACACTCCACGTATCACCGCTGCTCGGCAGAGAGGAGAATGTCCTTCAATTTGACGAACCTAACTCAGGACTGCTCCAGGACATCCATGTCAGTGACTCACCGGCCCAAAACCGATAGCGAGCGTAAACAATAAATGCTGACGACGTTCCGCGTTGACGGTTTCAAAAGCTTTGCAGGCCCAGCCGAGATCGAACTGGGGCAGATCAATGTGTTTGTCGGGGCGAACGGTACGGGCAAAAGCGCCTATCTGGAAGCGATCGGGGTGCTAGGCGCCGCCATGGACGGCAAGGTCAACGACGCGGCGCTCCTCGCGCGGGGGGTTCGACCTGGGGTTCCGGCCCTCTATAAGTCTTCGTTTCAACACTTGGATACACGACCTCTTATCTCAATGAGCGCATCCTATACGCTCAAGAAGGACAAGGTCGAGTACAGGGTCGGCTTGCTGAACCCGATTGAAAAGCCCCAGCCAGCATGGCATTTCGCGACAGAGTCGGTCAATCTCAACGGAAAGCCGTTACCCCCTTTCACCAGGGCCAGGACAAGCACGAATCTCGCGCCCGACACTAGTCTCCTAGTGGCCGGCTCTGGTGAGATGCTGCCCACCGCACTGGTCGACTTTATCGAAGTGTTAAGCGACTATAGGATATTCTGCCCAGAAGCATCGGTTCTCAGAGGGATTGTCGCCGATCCTGGCCAGAGTCCTCCGGTGGGTTTGCGGGGAGGCCGTCTCGCCGAGGCCATTCGAGACATTGCCCAGCTATCTGCGTTCCAGGAATACGAAGGTCTCCTGGAGTGGATTGACCGCGTCCGGACACGTCCGCCCTCATCCGTCATTCTGTCACCAAACGTCCCCAGTACCGCACTGGCAATCGAATTTAAAGACAGATTCATGAAAGAGGGCCGAGACCGCCTGCTGGCTTACGATGCCAGCGAAGGCGCACTCTTCGTCTTGTTTCTGGCTGTCCTCGCCGTTCACCCAGCGGCTCCCAGGTTATTTGCTGTGGACAACTTTGACCACACCATGCATCCACGACTGGCTAGGGCGGTCATCGCGAACTTCTGCACAAACATCCTGGAGTCAAGGCCCAAGAGACAGGCACTACTTACCACTCACAACCCGCTGGTTCTCGACGGACTCGATTTGAGAAATGACGCGGTACGGCTTTTTGCCGTAGAACGGGACAGCGACGGTGCATCTTTGGTCAGACGGATCGTCCTTGACCGCAAGCTACTGGAGAAAGCGTTTAAATCCAATATGCCACTGTCCACATTGTGGGTCAATGGACTGCTCGGCGGAGTGCCCAATGTCTAGCCAGCCCGCAGCGTCGGTCCCCAAGAGAGTCGGATTCGTTACAGAAGGACCGACCGATCTAGAGGTTCTTCAGAAGCTGGTTGCAGCCGAGATTGGACCGATCGTCGCTGTTTCGCTTCAGCCCCCCGTGTCTCTTTCGCTTCAAGACTCTGGGAAATTTGGCGGGGGTTGGAAGGGCGTCAGACAGTGGTGCAGTTCAATACCAGACCAGATCAAGGCTCTAAAACTATCTGGTTTCAATGTCTGGCTAAAGAACTACAAGCTCGACGCACTTATCATACACGTTGACGCCGACGTAGCGGGAGACAAGGACGTAAGGTTAACGCGTCCGTGTCCTCCTGCCAGCGCGACCACGACGCTGCTTAAGGCTCTCATTCAGAAGACATGGCTGAAGCAGAAAGCTCTGCCGGTAAATGTCGTCCTAACGGTTCCAGCACAAAGCACCGACTGCTGGGTTGCCGTAGCATGTCAGCTCGATTCGCCCCTGACCGTGTCTCCTTGTAATGAATGCCAAGAGGAGCCTGCCAGGTTACTGGTGGACGCGGGATACCTGGAAAAGAAGGGCGGCGGTAAGGTAAGAAAGCAAAGAACCACCTATCAGAGTACGCTGGCGCCGATCACCCTGAGGCACTGGCCACGTGTGAAGCAAGAATGTGCTGAAGCAGCCCTCTTCGCCTCTAGTCTCCAACTACTCCGAGTTGGATTAAAGGCAAAGCCTCCGAAGCCGGTATCCAAGAGAGAATGAGATTCTCATTCTACGCTTAACGCTGAGCTGCAAGACCAGGATACGATGTATCGAACATATACTCCGAACCTCAGACCCGCCTATGCTGCCTGCGGATGCTTATCATTCTCAAATCAGGACCAACCCAGCGACAGCGCGACCCACCATCAGACGACCCGGTATGACACCAGGAGACGTTCGGTCTAAGGCGGTCAGATCTCGTCTGCAGGATGATTGGGTTCCAAAGAAAAGTATTGCTCATGCCCGGAACTGACCGCAGCGGTACCTATACACACTCCCCCGCTGGAATACAGATCTGTGATCGAGTCCCACGCCCCCGTCATTTTGAAAAGCCGCTAGCCGAGTTCCGGCCGTACTGAGGGCAGGTAACTCACCTATGGCCGCTCTGCAACCCTTGCCAACACCCAACTTAGTCTCGGTAACACCCGAGCAGCTAGCCGCGGGACCGACTATCCCTGCCATTGAGCGGATCAAGTTGTTCTCGTCTCAGCAATGGGAGGAATTCATTACCGAGTGGGGCCACGGTCTTCGAGGTGTATACGTAAGGGTCGAGAGGCAGGGTGGTCCTGATGATATGGGTCGAGATGTTGTGGCCAGCCTCCCGTCATCCGAATGGGACAATTTTCAATGTAAGCACTATAATCATCCACTCCAGCCATCCGACATATGGAGTGATATCGGCAAGTTCTTGTATCATTGCCAGAAAGGGCAGTTTACCTATCCCCGTCGTTATAGTTTCGCGGCGCCCCAATACGTCGGCACTACGCTCGCTCGTCTTCTAAAGGACCCGAACAAGCTGAAGGCAGATCTCAAGGCTAACTGGGCCAAGTACTGCGCTGGTACCATCACCACGACGCATACCATCCACTTGACGGGCGGCCTACTCTCTTACATAGAGGCAGCCGACTTTTCAATTTTTGGTGCTCTGACCCCATTGAGCATCATTGAGGACCATCGCAAGACCCCATGGCATACTGCACGGTTCGGTGGTGGACTGCCAGAGCGGCCGCCGATTTTACAACCTCCTACCGCCATAGACTCAATTGAACTAAAACCGCCGCTGGCGGTTGGCACCTCGGGTCACGCGGTCGCCTGCGAAAGGGGCTGAATGCAAGCATAACGGGCGTCTGGGTGGTTCTGACACCCGGCGCTCGTATTGAATAATGTTCTCCAAGGAGTCTG
>DASYBA010000413.1:0-8579 GCA_036501005.1 Candidatus Xenobia bacterium
CAAGCTCACGTTCGACAACGTGACGGCTGACGTGCAGAGGGTGTTCGACTGGCTCAAGGCCCGGCCGGACGTCGGCCAGATCGGCGTCGTCGGCTTTTGCATGGGGGGCCGGCTGGCCTTCCTGACCGCTTCGGCAGTCGACTTCAAGGCAGCGGGCGTCTTCTACGGGGGCGGGCTGGTGCCGGGCCCAGGCAATCCATATCCTCCCCCCAGCGGCCTGGACGTGGCATCTCGGCTGAAATGCCCCGTCATCAGCTTCTGGGGGGGCCAGGACAAACACATCCCTCGAGAACACGTGCGGCAACTGGAAGAGGCCGCCGACCAGGGGCCCTACCCCTTGGAGGTCCACTGGTACGAACAGGCCGACCACGGCTTCTGCTGCGACGACCGCGCCTCATACCATGCGGATGCTTGCCGGGACGCCTGGGCGAAGCTCATTGCGTTCTTGAAGACTCAGTTGGCCACGTAGACGCTGCCCGTCCGAGCGGCGGCGATATAGGCCGCTTGCGCCTCGGAATCATGCCCCTGGAGACGGAGCCGGTCCCCGGCCTCCGGGTTGCCGGCTTGTCCCGCGGCGACGTAGGCCCTCACCGCGGCGTCGTCGCCGCCGTGCTGGCGGAACCGATCCGCCGCCGTGACGCTGCCGTTCCCCGAGGCCTGCGCATAGATGCGGTTGGCCTCATCAACGTTGCCCTGGGCGAACAGCCCGTCGGCGGCCAGCGCCGCCATCTGCCAGGCCTGCTGCGCCAGGTCCGTCTCGCCCTCGGCCTGCAGGCGATCGCGCGCCAGACTGTTCCCGGCCTTCGCCGCGTCCATGTACAGGTCGGTTCGGGATACGTGTAAAATCGTGCCACAAGCCTGAAATAGTAGCGATGAAGCGGATCCTTGCACAGGTCAGTTCAGGCCCGTTCGTGGAACCGCCACAGTATGGATGCGCGACAGTATGGATGCGCCGCCTCCACGATCCTGAACTAACAGTCCTTATCACAGGACTGGAAAGGACAGGGTGCATTGGATGTCAGCGGCCTCATAAAAAACCAGTTTGGCAGGAGCTACATCAAATGAAAGGTACTGCCTTCCAGGCTGTGGACCTATCCAATGGACAATATAGTCAATGTCCATGAGCAGGCGCCCCAACCAAGGCTCCGCTCCTAGCGCGTGCGCATATCCGAGTGCATGCAATGTCGCATCATGCCAACCCAACTCGTCAAAATCCGCATCCGACCAGATGGGCTTTACGACGAGCTTGTCGTCGCTCGATTGTTGTTCATCCACCAGATGGCGGTTCCATTGCTGGCAATCAACCTTTCCACGCTGGCCACGGCGCACACTCCGAGGTTACGTCGGTTCGATTCGGAGCCCACGCCGTGCCGTCCTCTCCCCCGAGGGACCAAGCCGCTCAACGTACCTGGCCGCGTTTTCGGAGACAGCTCGGGACCCGGCACCGGCCGACCGCTAACCCATCATTACAAGAAGAGCAGAGCGCCGTGATGGCGAAGAACGTCCCGTCGCTTAAAAATCCACCAGGGGAGTGGGACGGACATGAAATTGGTGCGATGTAAGGATCAGCCGCGGGAGACTCTGGAGCAGTTTTACGCCGATCAGGAGCTAGCCAGCATTGGGTTGTGCATGATCCCACTTATCGAACGGCTTCGAGCGCATCCCGACGAGCGTGCAGTATGGGGACTGACTTCACATGCCCATCTTGTCCTTCTCAGTGCTGACACGTACAAGTCCCCCTGGTACGTGCGGTTTTGCGGAATGGGAAAGTGGTACCAGATAGACTATCTGATGCCTGAACGCCTAGCCCCCTGGCCTGGAGCACGCGTGACCGCAGAAGCTCATTCGCAGGACACCGCTTTCCAGATGATCCTGCAGGCAATGGAGCTCTCGGAGGGATGGCACCCGGACACCTGGTTGAACATACCAGCCTCCAGCACAGTTCAATAGAACCCCGGCGACCGCCCCAGTGGTCACATGTCACATGAGCGTCATGCGATGTCCGCAAAGACTGAAGAACGGGGCTGGACGCCATGCTGAAGGCACTCCGTCCTGGCGACGCGCTGGTTGTGTGTGGAAGGCTGGACCAGTTGAGCCGCAGTGTCCATCGCACTTGTCAACTCAACGAACGTCTTGGCGACGACGGACCGGAAGTCCGGCCCCCCGGCCCAGCCCGGACCTGGAGGGTATAGCCGCCCCCTCTAGCCAACCATCCCCCAGCAAAAACCAGCCAGAAAGGCCACTAACAATGGGCGGACTACTTGGCGGCATGGGCTCCAAACAACGACGCTCCACCAAGGTCGCCAGTGGCGTCAAACTCAACAAAGGTAAGAAGAGCCGCAGCGTCACCGTCGGCGGCAAGGGCGCCAAGGTTACTACCGGCACAGCCGGAACCCGAGTGACCGTCAACTTCCTGGGCCTCTCGGTCAGCAAGAAGCTCAAGAAGAAGAAATAGCCTCACCGGTGCCCTCGCACGACCCTGCCCCTCTATTGCTGGCCCTGGCCTTGCTGCTCCTCGTGCTGGGCGCGTGGCTCTCCTCAGCCATCCGCTCATCCTGGCTGCGTCTCCGCCTTTTTTGGCGCTTCCGCTGGGCCCGCCAGGCCCAGGTCGACGCAGAACGCCTGCTCTCCCAGTCCGGCTATCGGATTCTGGACCGCCAGGCCTGCCGAGAAATCGTCTGCCACGTCGATGGGGCCGGCCTGCCAGCCCAGATCAAGCCTGATCTCCTGGTGGAACGCAAGGGCCGTCGCTATGTCGTCGAGGTGAAGACCGGCGAGCGTGCCCCCGATCCTGCCTACATCCCCACCCGGCGACAGCTCCTCGAGTATGCCGTCGCCTACCCCGATCACGGCCTGCTGCTCCTGGACATGGAAAATGTAGAGGAAGCTTTGGTGAGCGCCGCGTGACGTTGCCTGTACACGTGGGTTGAGTCGCGCTCACCAAAGCTTGGGTTGAACTGAAACCGCCGCTGGCTGTCACCCCTATGGAATTTGGATGAGGGGAGCTACCCTGTCGCTTGGCTCAGCAGTACAGGAGGGGGAGAGAAAGGCGCATGTGAGGCTGCTGCCTGCCTGGGGGCGGGGCATCGGTGGGCTGCAGATGGCGGGCGTCAGGGAGATTCTGGGAAGTTTTGGACGCGCCGAGACTTCGGGTAGAAGGGCTGCCCGGCAAGAGTGGGACCGGTTCGGGGACTGGGCGACTGGGTAGAACTGACAAAGCCATCACGAGGAGTCCATTCGCTCGAGTGCACGCACGCGTCGTCTGCGGCGCCGTCGCCGGAAACGGTTGTCGAGGGGCGGGATGTCGATGGTCTTCACCATCCTGCCTTGATTGCACACACGGCACAAGTCGATGGGGCGGCCGGTGAGGCGTTCATAAAGCTGCTTTCGACGGTCCCCGCTGCGGATAAGCGAAACCAATGGAATAGACTCTGTCGTCACCGCTACTTCGTCGCAGGTCGCTGCTTCAGGGATGGTGGGTGCTGGTTCGGCGCTAGTTCGTTCCTGCGGTGGAGCCGGTGAAGACAGGAGTTTGCGAATCAGTGCCAGCTTGACCTTGCGATGCCGGTGAGCCAGAAAACCGCCGTAACGAATGCGAACGAATCCTTTCGGTAGGGTGTGGAGCAGGAATCGCCGCATGAACTCGTGCGGGTCAAGCGTCACCAGCAGATTGTTCTTCCCGCGTTTGTAGTCTTTGTATCGAAATGTCACACCATTGTCGGTTGTGCTGACAAGACGGTGGTTGGTAATGGCCGTTTTGTGCGTGTAGCGGCCCACATAGGCCATGGCTTGCTCTGGGCTGCCATATGTCTCTTTGGCATACACGACCCATTCTTTCTTGCGCACGTCATCCAGCCAGGCCGAAAACTGGTCAATGTCTCGGAGATGATCAAGCCGTCCATGAAATTCCAGCTTCCCTGTGTTGAACGCCTTCTTGAGAGCGACCTCAAAGAGGTGACGGAACTTGCGAGACAGCACCCGCACGGAGAGGAAGAACTTCTTGCGGGTGGGTACCCAGCGGGTGCCGTCCAGAGAAATGCCCCCGCCGGGGATGATGCAATGGATGTGCGGGTGCGCCAAGAGCGTCTGGCCCCAGGTGTGAAGGATGGCGACGTAGCCGATTTCGGCACCCAGGTGCTTGGGGTTCGCCGCAATGGTTCGGAGCGTCTTGCCGACCGCCTTGAAGAGGATGTCGTAGACCACCTCCTTGTTCTGCAGCGCCAGCGCGCCGATGGGGTCGGGTACGGTGAAGACGCCATGGAAGTAGTGCACCGGCAGGAGCTCCGCCCGCCTGGCCTCTAGCCACAGCTCGCGATGCATGCTGAGACACTTGCCGCAGTGTCGGTCCCGGCAGGAGTTGTAGACGTTGACTTTCGCACCGCAGAGGTTGCACTGCTCCTGGTGGCCGCCCAAAACGTGGGTCCGACAGTCCTGGATGCGCTGCATCACCTGGTAATGCAATAGAGGTGGCCGGAACTTTTCGCAATAGGAGCGAAAGTTCCGCTGGAAGACGTCGGCCATGTCTAATACGGGACGCTTGTTCTGAACGGGATGGTGCACGGTTGGTCTAGGGTTGCGGAGTGGGTAGAAGATCGAACGGGCTCTGGGTCGAACACAGCGTGCTGGTCGAGACGTGGGTGTAGATGGCGGTGGTAGCCAGGCTCCGGTGCCCAAGCAAAAGCTGGATGGTCCGCAGGTTGGTGCCCGCTTCGAGAAGGTGGGTCGCAAAGCTGTGCCGCAACATTCGAACGGTGACAGGCTTCATTGTTCCGATACGTTCACGAAGCGTTCGACAGATGCCGCCGAGGCTGTTCCCGCAAAGGTGCGTGCCCTCCCGCTGGCCGGGGAACAGCCAACTGTCTGGGTGGACTGCGTGGGTGTATTCATTGAGCAGAGCCAGGAGACCCGGGGAGAGCATCACGAAGCGGTCTTTCCGTCCTTTGCCCTGGACAATTCGAATCATCATCCGCCTTTTGTCCAGGTCCCGGACCCGCAGCCGGACGACTTCCTCCTCACGCAGGCCGGCGGCATAGGCAGTGGAAAGCATGACCCGGTGCTTGATGTTCGGTATGGGACTCAGGAACTCCACGACTTCGTCCAGGCTCAATACCTCCGGGAGGCGCTTCGGTCGCTTTCCGTAGTGGATGTGCTCTATGGCCCAGTCCTTCCCGAGCGTGACCCGATACAAAAAGCGTAAGGCGCAGACTGCAATATTCACGCTACTCTGGGACAGCCGCTTCTCTCGCAAGAGGTGCAACTGGTACGCCTTGATGTGCTCTGGCCCCAGGCGCCCTGGGGGCTGGCCTCCGTGGAACGCCACGAACTTGGCCACCGCATCGAGGTAATGCTCCCGAGTCCTCGGCGCCAGGTTTCGCACCTCCATATCGTCCAGCATGCGGTTCCGCAGGCTACCTCTTTGGACATCGGTCCGAACCGGTTGGATCAGAATGTCCTTGGTCCTGACCGACGGGTCTGCCTCTGGTGGCAGAGCCAGTTCCTTGGCCCACTCCTTCCCGAGCGTGATCCCGTAAAGGAACCGCAGTGCAGCCACGACCTGCTCCCTGGTACCCAGAGGCAGGTTCTGCTCCACCAGCCATGACAGATAGCCAGCGACATCCTGGGCATCCAGCCGACCAGGAGGCCACTCCTTGTAGAACTCGGCAAAACCGCGGACCGCCTCGAGGTAAAGACGCTGGCGGCCGCCAGAAAAGTGGAGGGCTTGCATGTCCTCGAGCATCCGCACGCGGAGGGGCTTCACGCCAGGTGACGCCCACGCACTAGCGATGGAAGACTCAGGTCGCAGTGACAACAGGGGGCGATCCCCCGATTGAAGAATAGCCAAGCTGGAATACACTCCTTTCAGGATCGATTTGCGAGACCGATCTGGGAGGAGTGTTTCCGGATTGCTGGCGCCGGCTCCTTGCTGAGCAATATTCAATTGATGGCAACCGACAGTGTCGGCGACATCCTGGCTTCGTTGTCAGGGATCAGGCCTGGTCGAGGCGATCAACCGCCAGCGGCGGTTTTAGTTCAAACGCTGCTGCCGCCAGATTGAATTTCCCGGCTTGACCAACCGTCTCACGGCGTCCTCCCCCTTTCCCTTTCTTCCTATCCTGACCATGCTCGCTGGCATCCTGGTGGGGACTCTATCGACAGGCTTCCGAACAACTCAGCCCAAACCGCAACTCCCGCCTACCGCCATCGTTCCACCATCACGTCCCGTTCCCACCCCTATCGAAGGTCTGCTACCGTCCTCCTCCGATCGTGAGCTGACCTCTTCGGATCTCGAAGGTCTATCGAAAACCCAGTTGACCCTGGCTCGCAACGAAATCTTTGCCAGGCACGGCCGACCCTTCAAGGATGCCTTCCTGCAGGCCCATTTCTCCTCATTTTCCTGGTACAAGCCAGACGCCACCTACGTCATCCCCGAGGATGACAATCGTCGGCTGAACTCTGTCGAACAGCGTAACGTCGACCTCATCCGTCAGACCGAGCAACAAAGGAGTGGAACGTAATGTCCGACCAACCCCTCTGGCAACAATGGTGCGACGCCGCCGAAGGCATCCGCGAAGACTTTGGCCTCCATAAGGCCATCGGCTACCTGGTCGGCGAGAAGCTCGTCAACTTCCTCGAGTTCACCCCCAACGACCCCGCCCTCCCCGACTTCATCACCGCCATCCGGCAGCTCTTCACCCAGGGCGAACTGTCGGGCTACCTTCGAAACGTTGACCGCCTCGGCTCCCTGGGCCACGTTCTCGATGACGACGCCTACCGGGCCTTCACCAGGGCCGGAGCTGTCGCAGGCTCCGAGACCCAGGCCGCCACCGACGTCATCGCCGTGGAACGCCTCAAACGTCTGCTCCTCATCCCCTAGACGGCCCCCTCATCCCCGCCTCCACCTCCGGTACCGTGACCCTCAACAACTCCGCCGACCCCTCCACCGCCATCAACCCCTCCGCCAGCGCCCGGTAACACAACCGCTCAAACCGCTGCGCCGCCTCCCGCCGCCCCCGCTCCGCCACCGGCTCCAGCTCCTCCGGCTCCCGCGTCCGCCACCCCCGCGCCACCGTCTGGAACGCATAGCTCACCGTGCTCTGCGAGATGATGTCCAGGCTCTGCAACCGCATCAACAAAGCCGCCCCGCTCACCCCATACACATGCTTGAGGTCCACCAGCTCCTGGTACCCCAGCGCCTTGCGCGCTTTGCCCACCTCCCGCACCACGTGCTCCCGCGGCATGAGAAACGCCCCGGCAAACCAATTGGCCGCCTTCTCCTCATCCCAATACGGCAGTCCCGTCGTATCGATAACGCAGTGCGCCAGCTCGTGGGCCAGCGTCAACCGCCGCCGCTCCAGCGTGTGCTGGTTGTTCACCACGATGGCCGGCACGGCCGGCGCCCCATCAGCCCGCAGCACGTCACATTTGAAGCCCGACACCGCATCCGGCAGCCGCACCGTGAGCACCTTCAGCCCCTTCTCTTCCAACAGCTCCGTCACGTTGGGGACGGCATCCGCCCCCAACCTCCACGCCTCCCGCACCGCCTCCGCCACCCCTTCGGCTTCCCGCACCCGGGCCAGCTTCCGCATCGACACCGGACACTGCCACCTCGCGCTGTCCAGCTCCAGCATGCCCTCGAGGCGTAAGTACCGCTCTATCCATTCCAGCACCTCGGTCTGGACGTGCGCCCGCTCCTTCACCGTCATGCTGGCCTTGGTCCGGAACTCGACCCCGGCGAGCGTGACCCCGCCCTCGTCTCGCAGGTAGCTTTCCGACACGCCCAGCGCCTGCGCCAGGGCGGCCACCACCCCGGCGTGAGTATTCCGCCCGATAACGATCACTGATTCCGATTTATAAAGATCACCGATTCCGACGGATTGCGATCACTGATTCCGATGGATAAAGATCGCTGATTCCGACGATAAAGATCACCCGTTCCGGGTGCCCCAGCATGGGATGGCCTCCTTGAAGCAAATTCAGCCCTCATTACAAGAAAATGTGATGAGGAGCCATGAAATGTCGAAGGTGAGGATTTCTATGCGAAAAACCAGGGAAATACTGCGGCTGAAGCTGGCAGAGGGCCGCTCAAACCGGGAGGTAGGTCGGTCCTGTCGGGTCTCCCCCTCCAAGGTGTGCGACGTGATGGGCCGCTTTGCAGTCAGCGGCCTGTCGTGGCCGCTGCCGGATGATGTCGACGACAAGGCCCTCGATCTGAAGCTGTACCCCCGGTGTGCCGGGATGCGGACTTCCAGAGAGCCTGAGTGGGCTGAGGTGCACGCCGAGATGAAGCGCCACAAGCACCTGACCCTCATGCAATCGTGGCAAGAATATAAGGAGCGCGAACCGGAGGGTCTGCAGTACAGCAGATTCTGCGAGTTGTATCACGAGTTCAAGAAGACCGTTGACCTGGTGATGCGGCAGACGCACGTGCACGGTGCCCGGCGTCAATGTAGAGGGTTCTTTGACGAGCGCCGACGTTGATTGGGCGCGCATGTCGGTTGGCGGCGCTCGCCAAAGAACCCGTTGAGCTGAAACCGCCGCTGGCGAGCCGCCGCCTATGGGTTTTGAGTCATCGGAGGCCC
>DASYBA010000414.1:0-8160 GCA_036501005.1 Candidatus Xenobia bacterium
CGTCATATTGACCTTCTGGCTGGTCCTGGGCGTCCAGGCTGCATCGGCCCGGTCCGTCGCCTTCTTGATCGTCACCGACAACTCCGACTCCATGGTGGCGCAGCAGAAGAAGACGACCGATCGTCTCATCCAGCTCAAAGAAGAAGCGGGCATGCCCAAAAACAAGCTGGACGTCATGGCCGCCAACTTCAAGGACGCCAAGGATGCAGCCTACTGCGAGCAGCATCTCGACATCCATGCCGCCAACTTGTTGTTCGTAGGGGTCGTAGCTCTCGGCCCGGACGGCAAACCCGACAGAGTGCTGTTTCGTATCGACAACGCCCAGGATCCGGTGGCCGACGCCCAGCGCGCCTTCCGCGAGGCGATGAAGCCGCACTGATTATTTTTTGAGTCGGTCCCAGTGATCGTCGGACGGCTGTAGTTGGGGTTCGATACGCTCGGGCGGAACCACGTCGCCCACTTTCAAATCTTTGGTCTCGACCGAGCCCGGTACCAGGTCGTCTTCTTCGACGGGGGTGTTGTCGACCGACACGAAACAGCGAATTTTGTGGATCTGCCGGTGGTTCATCACCACCAGCATGTGCCCTAGCACGTCGGCGACCTGGTGTCGCGCGCTGGCCTTCAGGTCGGGGCCCTCCGGGTTGACCCGAAGGCGCAACAGCACATCGCCGGACGTCCCCGGCACGGGCATCACGCCGGCCTTGACCTGGCCGGCGTACGGCGTGTCGTGCAGGGAGAGATCGACCACCCGGGGCACCAGCACCGTCAGGGCCGTCTTATGGTCGCCGTCGGCCACCTCCAGCTCGGTCGGGCCGGGCGGAGGGGCCGGGTGGCACCCGCACAACAGCAGGGCCAGGGCCATGGTCCAGCACTTCTTCACGCCGTCGGGTTTGACCGACGACCCGCAGGTCCTCCCGGCGCCTCCTCGAACGTTTCTGTCGTGGAAGACAAAGTCATCCTGCTGGTCGAGGACAACGAGGAAGATGAGCTCCTGACCATGCGGGCGCTCAAGAAGAACAACATTCTCAACAAAGTGGTGGTGGCGCGCGACGGGGTGCAGGCCCTGGACTATCTCTTCGGCACCGGCAGCCACGAGGGGCGGGATACCAGCCAGCAACCGACCGTCATCCTGCTCGATCTGAAGATACCGCTCATCGACGGCCACGAAGTGCTGCGTCGCATCCGCGGCGACGCTCGCACCCGCATGCTGCCGGTGGTGGTCCTGACCTCCTCGAAAGAAGAGACGGATCTGGTCAGCGTCTATTCCAACGGCGCCAACTCCTATATTCGAAAACCAGTCGATTTCAACCAGTTTGTCGAGGCGGTTCGACAGCTCGGCATGTATTGGCTGGTCATGAACGAGACGCCGCCACGGGGCAAGTGATGCGCAAGCCCCTGCGATTGCTCGTCATCGAAGACGTGGAGGAGGACGCCGAGCTGCTCTTGCGCGATCTCTATCGCGGGGGCTACCAGCCCGAATTCCGCCGAGTCGAAGACGCCGACGGACTCAGAGACGCGCTCGCCGAGCGAACCTGGGACTTGATTATCGCGGACTACTCGTTGCCTCAATTCTCCGCGCTCGACGCCCTCGCCATCCTGCGAGAAAGCGGCGTCGACCTGCCGTTCATCATCGTCTCCGGCACCATTGGAGAGGAGACGGCGGTAGACGCCATGCGGGCGGGCGCCCACGATTTTATCGTCAAGGGGAAGACGACCCGGCTCATACCCGCCCTCGAACGCGAGCTGCGCCTGGCCTCGGAGCGAGGCGCGAGGCGCCAGGCCGAAATGGCCCTGCATGAGAGCGAGCGTCGTTTTCGCTCGCTCATCGAGAACGCGCTTGATTTGATCACCGTGATCGAGCCCGACGGCCTGATCCAGTTCTCCAGTCCATCGTCCGAGCGGGTCCTGGGCTACCCCGCCCGGGAGCTGACCGGGCGGAACTTTCTTTCCCTCATCCATCCCGACGACCAGCCCTCCGTGCGGCAGGCCTTCCGACACGTGTTCGATACGGCCGGCCTGGCCCAGTCGCTGGAGTTTCGCATTCAGCACCAGGATGGGGGCTGGCGGGCGCTGGAAACGATCGGCAAGCGCATGCCCGGTATCGATACAGTCGTCGTCAATGCCCGCGACGTCACCGAGCGCCGCCGGGCGGCCGAGGCCCTGCAGGAAGCGCTGGCCGAGGTGCAGAGCAAGAGCGAGGAGATGAAGGCCATGTCGCAGCAGCTCTGGCATGCCGCCAAGCTCGCGACCATGGGTGAACTGGCGGCCAGCGTCGCCCATGAATTGAACAACCCCCTGGCGACCGTGAGCCTGCGGGTCGAAACGCTCCTCATGCTGCTGCCGGACGGCGACGAGAAGCGGCGCCCCCTGGAGATCATCGAGCAGGAAGTCGAGCGCATGAGCGGGCTCGTCAAGAGCCTGCTCGAGTCCAGCCGGCGCAGCCAGCGAAACATCGCTCCCGTCGACGTTCGCGAGGAGATCGAGACCAGCCTGGAGTTGGTCCACTACCATCTTCGCAAGCGCAAGGTCGACCTGGAACGGCAGTTCTCCGAGGTGCCCACGGTGGGCGTGGATCGCCAGGAACTGCGCCAGGTCCTGCTCAATCTGCTCACCAACGCGAGCGACGCCATGCCGGATGGGGGGCGCCTGTCCTTGCGAGTCTTCAAGAAAAGCGATCTTGTCTGTATCGAATGTGCCGATACCGGGCAGGGCATCGAACCTGAAAATCTGAGCCGCGTCCTGGAGCCGTTCTTCACCACCAAGGAGCCCGGCAAGGGGACGGGGCTGGGGCTGGCCATCTGCCGGCGCATCGTCCAGGAACATTACGGCACGCTGGAGATTGAGAGCGAACCCGGCCAGGGAACGACCGTACGGGTCGCCTTTCCCACGCTGGTGGCGGCCGTCAACGGGCTGTGAGCACCGGTCGCCTCCTCATCGTCGACGACGAGATAGAGCTGATGAATGCGCTCCGAGAAGCGCTCGGCCATCATGGCTACGACGTGGTGGGCCTGTCGTCGGGCGAGAAGGCGCTGGAGCTCCTCCGCCACGAGCATTTCGATTTGCTCCTCTCCGATCTCATGATGCCGGAAATGGACGGCATCAGTCTTTTGCACGCCGCCCTGCAAATCGATTCCCGCCTGGTGGGGGTGATCATGACGGGGCAGGGCACGCTGCAGACGGCGGTCGATGCCATGAAGACCGGGGCCTACGATTATATCCTCAAGCCGTTCAAGCTCAACGCCCTGCTGCCGACCCTGGCCCGGGCCATCGAAGTGCGCCGGTTGCGGGCGGAGAACGTCGACCTGCGAGAGTCGCTGGCGGTGCACGAAGTCTCCAAGCTCATCAGCACCACGCTGGATCCGAAACGCCTGCTGGAGACCATGGCCGATGCCGCCATGCGCCAGTTCGAAGCCGACGAACTGTCCATCCTCGATGCGGACCTGCGAGTCGTAGAGGTCCGGCCCTGGTCTCGCCATGACCTGCTGGGCGAAAAGGCCAACGGCCCGGCCGCCTGGGCCCCGGAGCCGCGCCTTCTCTCGGGAGAGATCGATACGCCTTATCAACGCACCGATCTGCGGTCGAGCATGATTGTGCCGATGATGGTGGCCGGCCGCTGTGTCGGCATGTTGTGCCTGGGGGCCACCACCCGCCGACCCTTTGGACCCGCCGATCTGAAGGCGCTGGGCACGCTGGCCGGGACGGCCGCCAGCGCGTTCGAGAACGCCGCGCTCTACCAGCGAGTTCGGGATGCGGAGGCGAAGTATCGTTCGATTATCGAAAATGCCGTCGAGGGCATCTTCCAGACCACGCCCGACGGGCGGCTGGTGACGGCCAATCCGGCCTTGGCTCGATTATTCGGCTATCCAACGCCCGAAGACATGCTCGGCAAGGTGACCGATCTGAGCCGGCAGGTCTACGTGGATGGCAGCCGGCGGGCGGTGCTGCAACAGCTTCTCACCCTCAACAATCACGTCACCAATTTCGAAGCCGAAGTGATCCGGCAGGATGGGGTGCGCATCTGGATATCGGAAAACACCCGGGCCGTCAAGAACGACGACGGCTCCATCCGATACTACGAAGGCATGTTGATGGACGTGACCGAGCGACGCAAGAGCCAGGAGGCGCTGGAGGAAACGAACCTGCGCCTGGCTGAGGCCCTGGAGGCCTTGCAGCAGGCCCAGCAGCGGCTGGTCCAGCAGGAACGGTTGCGGGCCCTGGGCGAGATGGCTTCCGGTGTGGCGCACGACTTCAACAATGCACTGTCGGCCATCCTCGGCTTCACCGAGACCATGCTGCTCTTTCCCGACGACTTGACCGACGAAGACAAAGTTCGCGAGTGCCTCACCATCATCGATACCATTGCCCGCGATGCTACCGGCCTGGTGGGCCGCCTGCGTTCGTTCTATCGCCCCTTGAGCAAGGACGAGGACCGCTCCGCCGTCGATCTGTCTGCCCTGGTATCGCAAACCGCGACCATGACCCAGCCCCGTTGGAAGGGCAGCGCCCGGGGCGTGCACCTCTTGACCGACGTGGCGGCGGTGCCCAAGGTGCTGGGCAACGAGGGGGAACTGCGGCAGGTCTTCACCAACCTCATCTTCAATGCGGTCGATGCCATGCCCGAGGGCGGCACGATCACCCTGCGAGTACAGCCGACCGGCAGCGGTGTGGAGGTCGAGGTGAGAGATACCGGCATGGGCATGTCCGAAGAGACGCTGGCCCGCTGTCTGGAGCCGTTCTATACGACCAAGGGCGAAAAGGGCACCGGGCTGGGCCTGGCCATGGTCTACGGTGCGGTGCAACGGCACGGCGGCACGTTGTCGTTCAAGACGGCGCCCGGCCAGGGCACCACCGTAAAGTTGCGATTTCCGCATGTTGGATGAAGCCGACCTGCTGGGCGACAAGAGTGTCGACCTGGACTGCGGCGACCCTGCCCTGGAGGGCTTGTCGGCATCCGATATCGAACGGCTGAAGGCGCTGGCGGAGGGCGAGCGCCTTGACCTCGACGTGCAGGTCGCCGACCGATGGTACGAGTTGCGGGTCGTCCGTATCGATAGACGCCTGCGGGGCACCTTGCGAGACATCACCCGTCGCATGGAGGAGCATGAAGAACTGCTGGATGCCAACCAGATGCTCGCCGCCATCATCGTGTCGTCGCCCATCGCCATCGTCACGCTCGACTTCGACGGTCTGGTGAAGAGCTGGAACCCGGCGGCCGAGAAGGTCTTCGGGTGGACGGAGCAGGAGGTGGTGGGCAAGCCCAACCCCATCGTGCCCATGCGAAAACGCGAGGAGTTCAAGGCGTATTTCGACAAGGTGCTCACCGGTGAGGCGCTCAGCCGGGTGGAGGTGCGGCGGGAACGAAAGGACGGCCAGTATATCGAACTGTCGGTGACCACGGCTCCTTTTCGCAACATGCAAGGCGAAGTGCACGGCATGATCGGCGTGCTGGCCGACATTACCGAGCGCAAGCGGGCCGGCGAGCAGCGAGAGACGGTGGCCATCATCTCCCGGCTTTTCCTCGACCACGACGACATTCACGACATCTATCGAGCCCTGCCGCAAATCCTGTCGACGAGGTTCCAGTTTCCCGTCGTCGCCATCACCCTTCACCAGGGCGAGGTCTTGCGCATCGTGGGGTCGGTGGGGCTGCCCGGCGAGAATGACATTCCCGTGCAGAACAGCCTGTCGGGGGTGTGCCTGCAGTCCGGCCAGCCGGTGGTCGAGTCCGATGCCAGCACCCGGCCCGAATACGTCGGGACGACCCTGGAACAGCTTGGCGTGAAGACGTTCATGAGCATTCCCATGAAGTTCGGCGAGCGGGTGCTGGGCACGGTCACCCTGGCTGACACCAAGCGTATCGAAATCCAGCCGTCGCTAGTCGATGCCGTGCAGGTCATCGCCAACTACCTGGCCGCCGCCATCGACCGCAACCGAGCCGAGGAGGAAGTGCGCCAGCTCAACGCCAGCCTGGAGCGGCGGGTCGCGGAACGCACGGCCGAGTTGCAGGACGCCAACCGTGAGCTGGAGTCGTTCTCCTACTCGGTATCGCACGATCTGCGGGCGCCGCTGCGGGCCATCGACGGCTTCTCCCGCATCCTGCTGGAGGATCACGCCGAGCAGCTTGACGCCGAAGGCCAGCGAGTGGTCAACGTCGTCATCAACAACACCCGCAAGATGGGCCAGCTCATCGACGATCTTCTGGCCTTCTCCCGTCTGGGGCGAAAGGCCGTTGAAGGCAACATGGTGTCGGTCGAGGAGCTGGCTGGCACCATCTTCGAAGAGCTCAAATTCATCAATCCGAAACGACATGTCGCCTTGACCCTTCCCCAGCCCTTGCCCCGAGTGTGGGCCGACGCGGCCATGCTTCGCCAGGTGCTGGTCAACCTGCTGTCCAACGCCATCAAGTTCACCGGCAAGAAGCCCGAAGCCTATATCGAACTGGGCTGGCAAGCCGATGATGGCTTGTATCGCTTCTGGGTGAAGGACAACGGCGCCGGGTTCGACATGGCCTACGCCAGCAAGCTGTTCGGCGTGTTCCAGCGCCTCCACAAACCCTCGGACTTCGAGGGCACCGGCGTGGGGCTGGCCATCGTCCAGCGCATCGTGACCAAGCACGGCGGCCGCATCTGGGCGGAATCCAAGATCAACGAAGGCGCAACCTTCTTCTTCACCTGGCCGTCCGCGTCGCCAAGCGAATGAATGCGCCGGTCATCGGGTGGTTGTTCTTCGGGCGGCTGGCCTTGGCCGCCGGGCTGTGGGCGGCCGTCGGGGTCACGGTCCGCACCCTGTGGTGCGACCTGCCCGGCCCCGGGCGCGTGGCCCCTTCCGAACCCGCGGTGGCCGCCAGTCTGCAGGTCGTGGGGTCGGGGGCCCAGCACCTCATCAATGGCGAGTTGACGCTGGGCCGCTCGCCAGATTGCTCGCTGCGGGTGGAAGACCCCTTCGCCTCTGCCCTGCACGCTCGCATCACGTGGCGGGCGCCCGATTACGTGGTGGAGGACATGGGGTCGAACAACGGGACGTACCTGGGGGGCAGCCGGTTGCAGACCCCCCACCGCCTGTCGGACGGCGATACCCTTCGCATCGGGGGTGCGGAGTTCGTTTTTCGCGTGCATGCCTGAGCGCCAGGTCGAGCGCCGGTTGTTGGCCGTCATCACCGCCTGGTGGCTGGCCGCCTATGGGTTTTTGAGCGCGGCCTCGCCGGCCATGCCCCACCGCCTGCTCGACCCCATCCTGGCCCGCGCCTGGCCCCACTGGCCGGGGGCCCTGGTGTTGCTGGCGTGTGGATGGGGTCTGCACGTCGTGCTGTGTCTGCGGCAGTCGCGTGCGGACCCAATGCTCTTGCCGTTGGTGACCCTGCTGGTGGGTATCGGATGGCTGGAGGTCCTGCGCCTGCAGCCTCAACTGGCCTTGCGACAGGCCGCCTGGGTGGCGGCCGGCACGGTGTGTTTCATCCTGTGGCTGCGGCTGGTGCGTGACTATCGACCCCTGCAGGACTATCGATACGGGCTGCTGGCCCTCGCGGTCGGACTCCAACTGCTGGTCATGATCTTCGGGGTGGAGATCAACGGGGCCAGGCTGTGGATTCGTGTGGGGCCTCTCTCCTTCCAGCCGGTGGAAGTCATCAAGGTGCTGCTGGTGCTGTACCTGGCCTCCTACCTGCGAGACTATCGGGAGTTGTTGTCGGTCGGATTTCTGCGTGGGCGCCTGGTGGCCGTTCGATATTTGGTGCCCTTGGTCGCCCTGGTGGCGGCCTGCGAGGCCATCTTTGCCAAGCAGAAGGACCTGGGCGTCGGTCTCCTGTTCTTTGGCGTCTTCATTCTCATGTTTTTCGTCGCCACCCGCAGGTTCGATTTCGTCCTGCTGGGACTTCTATCGTTTGGCCTGCTGTCGGCCCTGTGCTATCACCTGTTCTGGCATGTCCGGGTGCGTTTCATGGCGTGGAGCGACCCCTGGCCGGGGGCCGACTCCTGGGGGTTTCAGATTGTACAGGCGTTGTACGCCCTGGCCAGCGGCGGCATCACGGGGACGGGCCTGGGGGCGGGCCAACCCTGGCAGATTCCCGAGGTGCACACCGACTTCATCTTCGTCGCACTGACGGAGGAGCTGGGCCTGGTCGGGGCGGGCGCCATCATCGTGGTGTACCTGCTGCTGGCGCAA
>DASYBA010000415.1:0-3905 GCA_036501005.1 Candidatus Xenobia bacterium
CCAGCCCCATCTCTTCGATACTGGCGGCGACCTGCTGCACCAGCAGGCTACGAATACGTTCGATCTCGGCGAAGGGACGGAGCAGCAATAAACGGGCTTCCAACGACTCAAGCTCCTGCTTGCGCCGGTGTATCGACATGGTGCTTTCCACATCGGCCGCCGCCGGGGCCGATTGAGCCCCCTTCTGCAGGCCCTCCAGCTCGTCGACCCGGTTGTCCACGTGCTTCTTCTGGGCCACCAGTTGGGCGAGCTGCTCGCGCCGGAAGCTGAACTCCCGGATCTCGACCATGAGCCGGTCGGGCGCATCGTCAGCCGTGTCGAGACCCAAGAGACGGGCCTCCTCGGCAAACGCTTCCCGCCGCTGCTCGGTATCGGTGTTGGCCAGGGCGAGCAGCAACTGGCACGTCTCCAGCTTGGTCACCAGGTCAGCCCGCTTCTGCGAGGCCTGCCGCAACTCATCGACCTGCTGCGCCATGGCCTTGATGTCGGACCCTTCCAGGCCGTGCTCCTTGAGGAGCCCCGTCAGGCGGCCCCGCGCCCGCTCCAAGGCCGCTTTCAGCGCGGCCACGTGGGCCGTCTGCTCGTTGCCGGTCTCGGCCCGGCCCCCACCGAAGAACTTGCCCGACTTGCTCTTGAAGGCGAGGACGGCCTTTTCGGCCTCCTCCAGCTCTTCTCGCAGGCTGGTGACCTCGGCCTGGTAGACCTGCAGCGTGGCGATGGCCAGCGGCGTCAGCGACGCTGTCGACTTGACGCTGGCTTGCTGCGCGTCGAAGAGGATGACCGCTTGCTCGGCCTGGGTTACCCACTCGGTCAGCGCCTCGCTCACCCGTTCGGCCCCGCGCCATTCGATCTGAACGATCTTCAAGTGCTCGAGCCGCTCCAGGCGTTCGCTGGAGCCTTCCAGTTGGACCGCATAGTCCAGGTCGGCATAGCCCAGGGCGTTGGCGAGCTCGAGCAGCACCTTGCGCTGCTCGGCAAGCTGCCCCTCCAGCTCCTGCTGGCGATCTTGCTGCTCGGCCAGTTCGCGCTTGAGGGCCTGCGATTGCAACATCAACACGACCTGGTGGTCGTCCAGGGCGGGAGCGTCTCCGACCCCTTCCAGAGCGGGCCGCATCTCGGCGATGCGCGATTCCGTCTGGCGTCGCTCCTTGATTTCCCATTCCAGGTGGTGCAGCAGGTTGCGCAGCAACTCGTCGTGCGCCCGCAGGCGGCGCAACCGGAACCGGTAGCGGGTCAGATGGGCGAAGGGCGCGAACTCTTCTTCCAGCCGCTTCTCCAACGGCGCAATGCGGCCTTGGAGATCTTCCGATTCGGCCATGAGCCGGGTGTGAACACCCTGCAGGCGGAAGTATTCATGCAGCTTGCCGGGAAAGTCCGAGGGCACTTTCTCCAGATCGGCAAACCGTTCCGACAGCGCCGACTCGGCCGCGGCCAGCTCCGCGGAGAGCTCCTCGCGGCGGGCCAACTGGATGTCGATCTCGCCTTGGCGGTTGCGCAACCCGGTGATGGACCCCTTGACGTCCTCCACCTGGTCGAGATAGCTGTCGGTGAGGCCGGCAAAGCTGGCGAACTGTGTGGCAATCGTCCCATCCAGGGCCTGCAGGCGCTCCTCGACGTCTGCCACCGAGGCGGCCGTCGTGTCCAGCTCCTGGCGGGCGGTGAACAAGCTGTTCAACCGGTCCATAAAGGCCTGGCCCTGGTCCGGCAGGTCTTCGAAGTCATGCAGCCGGGCCAGCAGCTCGGTTTCATGGCTGGCCAGCTCCTGCTGCTCCGTCCAATGCTCCTGCAACTCGCGCAACTGGCGTCGCCATTCGTTCTGTTGCGTGCGCAGGTAGTGCAGTTTCTCGGGAAAGTCCAGGGGACGCTCCTGGTCGACCCCGCTCTCCGTCACTCGCTTGCGCAGGGCCGCCGCTCGGGCCGACAGCGTGTCGATGGTGTTCTGGCGCTCCACGACCTCCAGGCGCAGGCCCAGGAGCTCCTTGAGGCGCTCGGGAAAGTCGTCGGTGCAACTGAGGAAGTGCGGCATCGCCGTCATCTGCTCGTTGATGGCCGCCCGTTCGCTCTCCAGCTCGCTGACCACGGAGATTTCCTCGTCCAGCCGGACCAGCAGGTGACGGGTCTCCTCGCGGATGGCGGTAAACGCGCCCAGCTTGACCTCGAAGTCGTCCGGCACCGACAGAAACGACGAATAGCGGTTCTGCAGCCGTTCTCGGAGGCCCAGCAGCTCCCGCTGCAGCCGCTCGCACTCGCTCTTGCGCGCCCCCAGGATGGCCTTGAGGTCATGGTAGCGACGTTGCCACCGCGGATACTCCACGTCGAGCCCGACCATCTGGGGAAAGCGGACTTCCACTCGTCCCTTGAGCTCCTGATACTGCTCGTCGAGCTGGCCGGCCCGATCGACGGTGGCCTGCAACGCTTCCTGGGCCTTCTTCAAGTCCTTCTCGGCCATGGAGAGGTAGTGCAGGTCGATCTGGAGCCGTTCGGTCTGCCCAGCCAGGTGGGCGTAGTCGCCTTCCAGGCGCTGCTGCAGGTCCGCGAGCCGCCCCTCGTGCTCGCGCACGTGCTGCAACTGGCCTTCCATCTTGCGGCGCTTCTGCTGCAACGTGCCGCGCTGCTCCCGTGCCGCATTCTGGGCCAGATACTGGCCCAGGTGTTCTTGAATGCGATGCAGCTCATCTCGGGCGTCCAGCAGGGCCCGCAGGACCGGCGGTCTTTCCCCGCCAGTATCGAGCGTGCGGAACGTCACCTGGGCGGGCGGACAATAAAGCTCCGAGGCCGCCTCCAGGGCCTGGCGGCCGAGGGTGTTCTCGAGGGCGCTGCGCAGCACCGACCGGTCGGTGCCTTCATAGACCATCTCGCCGCCGACCTGCAGTTGCAACTCGTCGGACGAAAGGTGCAACTCAACCACGCCCCCGGAGGTAGCCAGGGTCGCCTCTATCGCCAGCGGCCCGTCCGGGCCGGCCAGACTGGCGACCACGCCTTCCAAGCCCTCGGGGCGCAGGATGGTGCGCAACAGACCCGCCAACGCCGTGGTGGAGCTTTCGGTCGGAGGCGATACGACGTTCAGACTGGACGGTTTGAAGTCCAGTCGATATTCCGCGGGAAAGCCCGCCGCCTTGCGGATGATGACATGTCCCAGTTGGACTTCCCGTGGGGTGCCTGCAATCAACAATGCCGCAAACTCCCTCTCTTGGCGCGGCAAAGGCCGGACCGCGTTTCCGGCCTTGACGTTTTGACCCGCAGGCCGTCAATCCCTGCCGCCGAATGACGCCCCATGAGCACTCGACAGACCCTTCGAACCACTTGCAATCGCGATTGTCCAGACGCCTGCAGCATGCGGGTCGACGTCCAGGACGGGCGGGCGGTGGCGCTGCGCGGCGACAAGCACCATCCCGTTACCCAGGGGTTTCTCTGCCATCGCACCCAGAGATTTCTCGAGCGGCAGTACGGTGCGGAGCGCATCACCCGCCCGTTATGGCGACAAGGCGACCGGCAGGTCGAGATAGCCTGGTCTGAAGCCCTCGATCGGGCTGCCGAGTGGCTGTTGAAGGTGCGTTCCGAGAGCGGCCCAGCCGCCATCTTCCACTATCGAAGCGGTGGCTCGCTGGGTCTTCTGAAGGAACTGGGCGACCTGTTCTTTTCCGAGTTCGGACCGGTCACGGTCAAGTCGGGCGACATCTGCTCTGGCGCGGGCGATCACGCCCAGCAGACGGACTTCGGGGACGAGGACGGGCATGATATTCACGACATTCGCCACGCCCGTCACATCCTCAACTGGGGCAAGAACGTGATGGTGTCCAGCGTGCACTGGATCCCGCTGCTCAAAGCGGCTCGTGCGAGAGGGTGCGACGTGACCCTCGTCGACCCGGTCCGCACCCGCAGCGCCACCCTGGCCGATCGTTACC
>DASYBA010000416.1:0-4051 GCA_036501005.1 Candidatus Xenobia bacterium
GACCGGACCCTGTCAGGCTGGGACCTGAGCGTCTTCCCGGGCGAGCGGGACTACATCCGTCCTACGCTGCTGGAGCTCGATCCGGCCCACGACCTGGTCTACGAGACGAAGTTTCCGGCCGACGTCGACCTGACCCGGGCCCAGATCGACGCCAAGGTAAAAGATCTGGACGCCCACCAACAGAAACCGACCTATGCTGCGTTTGCGAAGGAGACCCCATGAACAGCTTGAGCAGCGCCCTGAGCGCCCGGCCCCGGCCGAGGTTGCAGGAACGGCCCGATACGTGGCTGGCCGGCAAGGACCGGGTGCCCGTCACCCCCGAGGACCACGAGCTGAAGGCCTACACGCAGGCCATGCCCAAGGTCGACCTGCACCGCCACATGGAAGGCGCGGTGACGGCCGAGATGATGCTCAAGATCGCCAAGCGGTTCGACATCCAGCTCCCGACCCAGGATTTGAAACAGCTCCGCGGCCTCATGCAGGTCAACGACAAGGACAAGACGCTGCTCGACTTCATCAAGAAGTTCGATACCATCGGCAAGGTCTTCAGCTCGGCAGATGCTGTGAAAGCGATCGCCTACCAGACGGTGCGCGACGCCGCCGACGACAACGTGAAGTATCTTGAGCTGCGCTTTTCGCCCCTCTACATCGCCCAGCAGTACGGCGTCAAGCCCGCAGACGTCATGGATGCGGTGGCCAAAGGGGCGGCAGAGGCGAGCAAGAAAGGCGATATCAAGACGAATCTCATCGCCATCGTCGAGCGAGAAATGCCAGTCCAGAAGGCCTGGGAAGTCGAAAAGCTGGCCGAGGGTTGGAAGGACAAGGGCGTGGTCGCCCTGGATCTGGCCAACGACGAGAAGAACTATCCGCCGGGGCCCTTCGCGGCCGTGTTCCAGGCGGCGCACAAAGCCGGTCTCCACGTCACCGTGCACGCCGGCGAGGCGGGTCCGGCCGCCAACGTCAAGACCTCTATCGAACAGCTTGACGCCGAGCGGATCGGGCACGGCATCCAGACCGCAGCCGACCCCGCTGTCGAGAAGGTCATGCTGGACCGGCACGTCACGCCTGAGATGTGCCCGACCAGCAACGACGAGACGCATGCCGCCGAAGGGTTGCCGCAGTATCCCATGCGGCGCTTCTACGACGAGGGCCTGCGGCCGACCGTGAACACCGACGACCCGGCCGTGTGCGGCGTGACGCTCTCCGGTGAGTGCTACAAAGTTGTGCACGAGCTGGGCATGAGCATTCCCGAGCTGCAGCAGATGGAATACAACGGCATCGACGCCGCGTTCATATCGGATGCCGACAAAGCGCAACTGCACCAGCAGTTCGAGCAGTCCTACGCCCAGCTCAATCCCACGCAGGACCCCCAGCTCCAGGCCTGGCTGACCCCCCGCCGCTAGGATATCGAGGGAGGACGGGTCAGGCGGGCACGGGGGCCGGACGGCCGCCCAAAACCTCCCCGAGGGTGGGTCGATAGCCCTGGGCAAAGGCCCACGCATTCATCCACTTCTTGCCGGCCGGCTGCACTTCTTCCAGCAGCACCGCACCCTCTCCGCAGGCCACCACCAGGCCTTTGTTCTTGACCACCTCGAGCACCGCTCCGGGCGCACCGTGTCCCTCGACAGCCCGCATCCTCTTCAGCTTCAAGACCTGGCCACGATACATCGTCTGCGTCCCCGGATGGGGAAAGAAAGCCCGCACCGTGTTGGCTACCCGCTCGGCTTGCTGGGTCCAGTCGAGCCAGCATTCGTCATTCTTGATGGTCGGGCTGTAAGTGGCCTGCCCGGCCGACAGATCCTGTGGCAGGCGTGGCGCCGTGCCCGCCGCCACCAGGTCGAGCGTGCGGCCGAGGACCTGGGCGCCCACATGCGACATACGCTCCCGCACCTCCCCACCCGTCTCGTCAACCCCTATCTCCGACGATTCGATAAGGATTACGTCGCCGGTATCGAGGCCCTGGTTCATGTAGAAGGTCGTGATGCCTGTGCTCTTCTCGCCGTTGACGATGGCGCGTTCGATAGGCGCCGCGCCGCGGTACTCGGGGAGGACCGACCCGTGCACGTTGATGCAGCCATGCTTGGGTAGATTCAATACGACCGGTGGAATGATCTTGCCGTAGGCGACCACCACGATGACCTCGGGGGCGGCCTGCCGCAGGGTCTCCACAAAACCCTCATCCTTGAGGCGGGTGGGCTGCGCGACGGGCACCCCCAGGCGATCGGCAGCCGCCTTGACCGGGTTGGCGGACTCTTTCATGCCCCGCCCCCGCGCTTTGTCCGGTTGCGTCACGACCAGGGCGACGTCGTGGTGCTGGCGCAAAAGTTCGAGGGTCGGCACCGAGAAGGCGTCCGACCCCATGTAGACGACCCGCACCCGCTAGCCTCGGACGGGTTCGGGCTCGGCCCGCTCCGGATCGCCCAGCTCGGCCAGCTCCTCTTCGGTGTACTCCTTCACGTTGCGGGCGTTGTCGATGAACAGCTTGCCGTCGAGGTGGTCGATCTCGTGTTGGAAGACGCGGGCCATCAGCCCTTCGCATTCCAGCTTCTGGGGCTTGCCCTTCTCATCCATGTACTTGACCGTGACCTTCTCGGCCCGCTCGACCTCGCCATACACCCGAGGAATGGAGAGGCACCCTTCGAGGCCCCATACGGTCCCTTCCCGGGCGGTGATCTTGGGGTTGATGGCCTTGATGGGGCCGTCGCCGACGTCGGCCACCAGCACCCGCTTGGAGAGGCCGATCTGCGGAGCCGCCAGGCCGATGCCGTTGGCCGAGTACATCGTCTCGACCATGTCGTCCAGCAACTGGACCAGCAACCCGTCGACGTTCTTGACCTCGACAGCTTTCTTGCGGAGCACCGGATCTCCGTCGTAGACAATCGGTCTCAATGCCATGCCCTCAAACCTCCTGTTCCAAACCCATAAACAGACAACGCCGCCTCAACGTTCCAGGGACTACAGCATGGAGAGCGGGTCGACATCCAGCGACACCTGGCAGGCATCGCCGCGGAGCGCCTCCACATGCGTTCGAAGCAGGCGGACAATGTCCTGCACTCGAGGGCCTCGAACGAGAAACTGCCACCTGTATCGATTCTGCACCCGGGCCAACGGGCACGGCGCCGGGCCCAGGAAGTCCATGCCCTTGGCCGCCGCCGTCCGAGCGGCCGCCGCCAGGGTCTCGGCGGTCTGTCGGACGACCCCCTCCGATTCCCCGCTGAACATGACCTTGACGAAGTGCGAGTAGGGCGGATAGCCGGTCTCCTGTCGGTTGGCGATGTCCCACTGGTAGAACCCGTGGTAGTCGTGCCGACAGGCCATCTGGATGGCCGGGTGTTCAGGGTTCCAGGTCTGCAGCACGACCTCACCGCCCCCCTCGCTGCGCCCGGCTCGACCGGCCACCTGCGTCAAAAGAGAGAAGGTTCGTTCGGCGGCCCGGAAGTCTGGCAGCCCCAGCGACGTATCGGCGGTGATGATGGCCACCAGGCGAACCTGGGGAAAGTCCAGCCCCTTGGCGATCATCTGCGTACCCAGCAGGATGCGGGCCCGTCCCGAAGCAAATTCCCGCAGCAGCGTGCGGTGGGCATCCTTGCGGCCGGTGCTGTCCCGATCCATGCGCACGACGGGCACGCCCGGGAAGAAGCGGTTCAGATCCTCCTCCACCCGCTGGGTGCCGGTGCCGTGGTGCTTGAACGGCGTGTGACCGCACTTCGGGCAAGCCGGCGGCAAGGGCATGTCGAACATGCAGTAGTGGCACTTCAACCGCTGCCCGTGCAGATGGTAGGTCAGGGTAATGTCGCACGACCCACATTGCGGAATGTGGCCGCACGCCTCGCACAGGAGAAACGACGAAAACCCTCGGCGGTTGAGAAACAGCAGCACCTGGCCGTCGTCTGCCAGGGTCTTTTCGATACGGTCTTTCAGGTAGGGCGAGAAGACGCCGAAGCGCTTGCGCACCTGCCGCATGTCCAGCACTTCGACTTTGGGCAGGCCCGCCCTGGCGATACGGTCAGGCAGGGCCAGGTATCGATAACGGCCCTGCTGCGCCCAGTAG
>DASYBA010000417.1:0-1884 GCA_036501005.1 Candidatus Xenobia bacterium
CGACCTGCTCCGGCGACACGTACCCGAGACTGCCCATGAACACCCCGGGGTTGGTCAGGTCGCTGCCGGAGAGGTGCGCCAGCCCCAGGTCCAACACTCGCAGTCGCCGATCCTCCGCAATGCCCAGGTTGGTCGGCTTGAGATCGCGATGGATGACCGGCTCGGGCCGGGCGTGCATGAACTCGAGCGTGAGGAGCAGCTCTTCGGTGCGGTCGAGGAACCAGTCGGCCGATCCAAACTCCTCCATCGCCACGTCCAGGGTGCGCAACCCCTGCAGGTATTCCATGGCCACGTAATGCAGCATGAGCTTCCGCCACGGCAGCTTGCCGGCCCCCTCGTAGCGCACCAGGTGCGGATGGCGGAGCTGGGCCAGAAGGCGCGCCTCCCGCTCGAACCGCTGGTGGCTTTCCACCTCGGACATGTCGTCGGCCACCACCAGGAACTTGATGGCCACTTTCTGGGACGTGCGGAGGTCCTCCGCCAGGTAGACCACGCCCCGCGCCCCCTGGCCGATGCGTCGCAGCATGCGATAGCGGTCGACCGTGATGAAGAGGGGAATATCTGGGACGGGCATGCCCCGCATGACTTTAGCAGCACGCTCGCCTAGCTCCTGCCGTTGAAGGATCAGGCTCACGCGCACGGGAAACCACGGCGTTCACTACAGACGGAGGTCCCATCCATGCCCGCCACCCGTACGCTTGCCGACACCCTCAAGGAAGCCGATGCCCTGATCGAGGCTCGGAACTATCAGAAGGCCCTGGAATTGCTCCAGGAGTCTCGACCTTCGACCGACGACGGCGCCTGGCACTACGCCCATGGCCAGTCGCTCCTGGGCCTGCAGCGCATTTTGGAGGCCGCCGCCGCGTTCCGCCACAGCGCCGAGCTGTTCGAGGCCGCCGGCAACTGGGAAAAGCGGGGGCTGGCCCTCGAACAGGCGGCCGGATCCTACTACTCCCGCCGAGCGTGGAAAGACGCGGTCGAACAGTACCGTGCCGCTCAGGCCGTGTACAAGGCCCACGACGCCAAGAGCCTGATGGGGCGGGCCCTGCGGGGTATCGGCAACGTCCAGGTCGACTCGGGCGACAAGGCCAATGCGGTAGGCACGTTTCGAGAGGCGCAGAAGCTGTACCGGGAGGCCGGGGACCAGGAAGGCGTGGCGCTGTCCATCATGAACCTGGCGTCGCTCATCTTCGAGCGAGAGGGGCAGGCGGGGGCCATCAAGGAGTACCGCCAATGTGTCGACCAGGAGGGGTGCAACCACCACCTGGCGCTCAACAACCTGGGCTTTCTGCTGACCGTCGACAAAGAGTACGATGAAGCCCTGGTCTATCTACAGAAGGCCGACAAGGACATGGCCGAGCGGGGCGTCAACGACGAAGATGGCGGCCTCCTGCAGTTGAACCTGGGCAACGTGCTCGCGCTCGCGGGCCAGCCCGACCAGGCAGAAAAACATCTGCAGCAGGCGCTCAAGCACTTCGCCAACGAGGGCACCGGCAACCGGGCCATCGAACTGGTGGTGCTGGCCAACCAGAAGATGCGGGACCAAGAGTTCGACCCCACCATGGCGACCGACGACGGGCTCAAGGAAGCCGTGGCTCGCCTGACCCTGGCGGCCGTTCGGGTGGCGCAGGGCAAGACCGACCAGGCGTTGCAGGAAGCGGCCAAGGCGGTCGAGCTGGATGGGCAGGCGGCCTACGTACACGCGGCCGCCGGCTGGATTCACCTGGCCAACCAGGACACTGAGGCGGCCACCACGGCGTTCCGTCGGGCGGCCGGCAAGGAACCCAACAACGCCCAGCTCAAGAAAGCGCTGGAGCTGGTCAACCCGTTCGCCAATTCCAAGGTCGGCCGCAACGACGCCTGCCCCTGCGGCAGCGGCAAGAA
>DASYBA010000418.1:0-2852 GCA_036501005.1 Candidatus Xenobia bacterium
CTCCGGGACTTCGGCCAGGGCGGTGGCCAGGTTCTTCAAGTCACTTTCTTTCAGCGGATGCTCGCTCAAGATGTCCAGATCTCGCCCGGTCGGCAAGCGCAGCGCCACCTTGTGACCGCCAGCGTCCAACGACTGCAGCGCCGCCTTGGTGTCAATCCGCCACGCATAGTTGTCGTCGTACCACGTGTACGTCACGGATTGGCCGTTGACCCGTAGGCCTTCGATACTGCCGCCACGAGGACCGCCCCGCCGGCTGCCGCCGTTCGATAGTCGGATGCTCCCGTCCCCCGCCGGCACGCCCGCTTCCGTCCAGGCGGGGTCGTCCCTCGACAGATCCTTCCACGGCCCGACCCCGGTCCGCACCGCCGTAACCGGCAAGCCGAGGGGACGGGGCACGCGCAGCTCCCCCCGCACGAAAACGTCTCCGTCTTGCGGACCCAGCGGTACGGGCAGGGCAGCGGGACGGTACGGGGTGCTGACGGGCGAGACGGCGGGTGTGATGCTCATGGCGGTGCGGCGCCAGTGTAGCACAGGGATGTTGCCAGATGTTGAACACCGGCGATCGCCAGGGTGGCGAACCTATGGGATGGTCTGCACCAGTCGCCGAAGGTCGCTGAACAACCGGCGAACAAAGCCTCGGGCGTTCACGACGGCGGCGGTGTAGCGGAGGGTCGGGAGGCCAAGGTCCTGCTCCCTTCGCCAGTCTCGCCAGGCCTCGTGATCGGGTCCATCGGCCTCCACGTTCACGGTGAGGCGTTGGCCTCCGACGGCTACTACCACCAGAGCATCCAGCTTCCAGGTCGTGGTGGCGCCACGAACGGGACACTGGAACCAGAGGGCCGCGGAGATGCCCTGGCATCCCACCACCATGGCGGGGAGTGGGCGATGCCGGTTATCATGGCCCGTGCGAGCATCCACCACCCGGGCGCAGGCCCCAAGACGACGCGGGGCCACCCGGACCAGTTCTCCGTGCGCCAGACCCAGTTTCACAGCCATCCGCTTCTCCGTCCACGAGTCGTACGGGAGACCGTTCAGCAACCGCCAGAAGGCGTCGTCCCCCGCTCGCCGAGCTTCCAGCAGCTCTACCTCGTGCCGGGCCTCTGCTCCGAGGTGCAGGGCCACCGGCCAGAGCGGATCTTCCACCGTGCCCCGCCAACCGCTCCACCGATGCGGATTGGGAACGGCAGGCCCGACCACGGGGGCCTCCCTCTGGCTTTTGACAGAGACGGCGTTCAGGATGCTGCGCAAGGCAACCCCCATCTCGGGAGAGGCCGCTCGACGGCCCCGTGGTGGAAACCGATACTTCGTGGTGAACGCCCCGGGCTTGGCCTGGTAGACCACTTCGAGCTGCTCCGCCAGCCTGCGAGAGGGGGTGCGGTGGCCGTTCTCTACCTGCGACAACCATGACGGAGAGACGCTGCAACGCCTGGCCGCCGCGGCCTGGCTCAAGCCGCGACGAAGACGCTCTCGACGGAGTTTCCGGGCCAGTTTCTGGGGGCTGGATAGCATTTAGATATATTCAACATGAGTATCGAAAGACCTGCTTGGAACGAACGCCACTACAGAGAAATCTGCCTCTCCGGACGCGGCTGAACCACTACCTGAGTTGCTTAACGACCCACCCCAACCATAAGAACAACAAAGTGACGCAGAACCAAGGATGATGAGAACGATCCCTGCCTGCGAGCATGAAATGTGCTCAATTACCAAGGTGACACATCCAAACGGGTTCTGCCAGGGGTTGGAGCGAATCGAACTCGATTGAAGCGGACCGAACGACGGGGTGGTCAGTGACGCTGCATTACCGACGGCCTCGTGTCCTGAGTCAGCGTCGACGAGGAGCTCGATCACAGTCTGTTGGTGATTTCAGGACTGCAGCCACCGGTGGACTGGCGGTGATAGAAACGGCGAGGTCGGATGACCAGGGAGAGATCCTTCCGGCCAGCGAAGACATAGTGATGTCCTTTGATGGCGGGCGCTTTGCGCGGGTCAGAGATGGCAAGGTCGTGTCCGTCACGGGACCCACACTCGACTGGTACGGAACTGTCCTGTCCGCCGGCGACTGGGACGACACCGCGATCCATATGCTGGGGTCCCCCTCCGTTCTGTGGGAAGAGTATCCTCTGCACGGCTCGCGCACCCTCGTCAACTGTCCCATCAGTGATGTGTCGTTGTCCCACTTGCCGCCCAGCGTCACGCATATTGTGATGGAGTATCCATTGGAACACCATCCCTATCGACTCAAACTGATCCTCGAGAGAACCAGGAAAGCAGTGGCCCGGCACTTTTCTATCGTGGCTTTCACCGAGGATTGAGATAGTCGTCTGGGCATTCTCCGACACCGCATGGCGTCTGGTACTAACCCGACCCGCACCGCCGTCTGACTTTGCTTGCGTCGGCTCGGCGCGAAGATCTGAAGGTCGTCCCCCAGAAAGCCAGGCGGCTGGGAACCAAGCGGTGGTCGGATGTCGTTTGTGCCCTGGTCGGAGGTTTGAAACATGCAAAAATGGATAGGGTCGGCCCTGGTGACCATCATGATGGGGCTGGCTTTGTGGGGGCCCGCCAGTGCGCAGAGCACGCAACCCCAACCGGCTCAGGTGCAGACAGACCCAGGAATTCGAAATTTCGCCAAAGTATCGGACGTGCTCTATCGTGGCGGCCAACCCTCTCGAGACGGGTTCGTGACTTTGCAGCACATGGGCATCAAGACCATCGTCGACCTGCGGTGGGAACAGAACGACCGGCACCTGTTGAAAGGTCTCGGGCTTCGCTACGTGCACATGCCGTCGTTTCCCGGTATCTGGCGTGAGAACGACGTGCAGAAATTCCTCCGCATCGTGAACGACCCGCAG
>DASYBA010000419.1:0-4204 GCA_036501005.1 Candidatus Xenobia bacterium
AGCCTGGGCCGTGTCCTGGTCGTGCACCAGCACGTCGGACTCGTGGTTATGGCGAGCCCGGCCCGTCTCCTTGCCGAGACCATTGACGGACCAGTTGCCGCTCCCGATGATGAGGTCCTGGTTGTCGAACTCGCCCCACTTGGCGTGCAGCAACTGCCGGTTCTTGGTGTCGACCGCATACCACTTGGTGGGAATGCCGGCCTGGTTGAGCGTGTCCATGGCCTTCTGATTGACCCGGCGCTCGGAAGGATCGAGCAGCACCTTGACGTCGACGCCCCGCTGCTTGGCCGCCAGCAACTCGTTGACGACGTCGTCGTGGGTCAACGTGTACATTTCGATATAGGCGTGGTCCTTGGTGTTCTTGATCTCGTTGAGAACGCCGTCGAGAATGCTATGGGCACCACCGTTCTCCTTGACGGGAGCGGTCTCCAACGGGGTTACTTTCGGATCGCTGGTGACGGGCGCCGGATCGTGGTCCAGCTTCCCGCCGCTGAAGAGCCAGTCCTGGTCGAAGATCTGCGACTGGAGGTTGCGGGCCCCGGCGCCCGTCACGAGCACGTCGGCATCGTGGTTCACCGGGGAGTGGTTGCCCCAGTTCATGCCGCCGATGAGGGCCTGCTGGCTATCCGTGACCAACAGCTTGACGTGGTCGATGTTGACAGTGTCGGGCGGGTAGGCGATGACGTTGACGCCATTCTGCTTCAGATACTGCATCATGCCGTCGTTGTGCAGGTCGCCGTTCTTGCCCTTGGACTGGTCCAGGATGACCTGCACGTCGACGCCGCGCTGGGCGGCATCGACCAGGTCGTGCATCAATTGCTGCTGCTCTTGGGCGCCGGGCACCTCAGGGCCCTTGGCGCTGCCCGCCTCATCGTTCTCGAACTCGTACATTTCGAGTTGAACGCTCTGCTTGGCGTTCTGGATCATCTCGTGCGCCTTGGGAAAGATGGTGGCGCCGCCGATGTAGGGGGCGACGGTCGTGTTGTCGCCGCCGGAATTGTCCGTCGGGCTGGGCTGGGGACGGGGTTTGGGCGTCGGACGACGGGAGGCGTTCAGGCGGGGGGACGCGGTGCTCGTGGCGATCACTGGAGGACCCTCTTCTCTCTGGTTCGAAGGCTCGGCCAGCCGATCCCCGACCGCCCTAGACTACTCGATGCGGCCTCCTAAGATTGAAACATTTTGTTAACAGCCGTACACATTCCGGCATCCTCTTGTTAACATGGCTGGCCGTCCGCGGTGCCCTAACAAACTGTTGACTTTCAGGTCAAGAGTTGGCAATCCATAAAAGATACACTGGGGGGACAGAGCCCATGACTGTTCGATTGCCAGAGTTGTCCAAAGTCCGGCACAGGAAGAATCCTTCCGTGCGTCAGGCCGCGCCGTCGGTGGACTGCGACCCCACTGACCGCTCGGATGTCGGCCTCCTCTCGCGCATTTGTCCCGCTCAGTTGGGCCGACCTGCGGCCGGGCTCGCGGCGACCGTGGCTGTGGCGGCGGCCTTGAGTCCGTCGGCCTTGGCCCAGCCGATGCAGGCGATCACGGCACCCCTCGAACACGCCGTTACGACGGGCGTGCAAACCCTGGAGAGAGACCTCCCTGCCGAAAACCTGGTCATCCCCGGCTGGCAGGTCAGCTACGAAACGTTGAACCCCGCGCAGAAAAAGGCCGCCGTCCACCGTGGGGAGGGGCTCAGCGTCGCCGAGCCATCCAGCACCGGCGACGCGGCGGGCACCGAAATCCAGGAACCCATGACCCTCAAGTACGTCGGCAACCTGGCCGCCCTCCAGAAGGCTCTCGAGAGCCAGGGCTGGCACAGCCCGTACTACCCCGTCTCGACGCAGTACCTCAACGGGCACCCGCAAGACCTGGCCCTGACCAAGAACGAGAACCTGGCTCGGGACCACCTGCGGGTGTACTCCCTGGGCACCGACCCCGCCACCGGCCAGCCGGCGTGGGGCATCTTCCCCACCCGGGACGTCGCCGGCTCCGTCACCACCCCGGGCGACGGCCACGGGTTCGAATTTGGACACAACGTAGACCCTCAGATCGGTCGGGAGCGCGACCAGGTCATGCACGACATCCTCAAGGCATGGCCGCGGATCTCGTCGACCTGGATGGCGGTTCACGGCAACCCGGCGCCCCACGCCAGCCACGCCTACCAGCAGGACAGCCTGGTGTACGTTTTCGCTCAACCGCCTCAGTAGGAAGTCGGTCTCGGCCGGTATTTTTGCGGGCGAACGGTATACCAGACGCCGGCGAAAATATTGCCGACGGGCGGTAGATAAGGACAGGCCTGGGTCGAATCACGAACGAAAGCCTCTTTGTGAGGTGGACGAAGCTTCTCGCCGCCGGCGCCTACCTGCTGGTCCTCTACCTGGCGGTCACGGGCATCGTCACGTTCCGCCTCTACCAGCGGGCTGAGCCCCCCATGGTCGAGGTCTCCCCCTCGAGTACGGAGGCCTTTCGGGTCACCAGCCTCGACGGACAGGACATCGGGGGCTGGTACTCGGCGGGCGAGGCCGCCAAGCCCGTCGTCCTGGTGTTGCACGGCATGGGCGGCAACCGCAGCACCGAGACCGACGTCGTGCGCCACCTGCAAGCCAGAGGCCTGGGCGTTTGCGCCATCAGCTTTCGCGCCCACGGCGACTCGAGCGGAGACCGGCTGGACCTGCCCGGCACCCGGCTGGACACGCTGGCGGCCATGGATTGGTTGCAAAAGCGGTGTCCGGGTCGCACGGTCGAGGTCTTCGGTTCCAGCCTGGGGGCGGGCGCTGCCCTCATGGCCGGGGGGGAACTGGGGCAACGGGTCCACGCCTATCTGCTCGAGTCTCCCTACCATGATCTCGATACGGCGGTGTGGAACCGGGTGCACCACGAACTGCCCTGGGGGTTCGATAGGCTAGCCTATGCCGGCCTGCGACTGTGGGCACCGGTGTGGGTACCAGGCGGGCTGGCAGCAGTCCATCCCGGTGTAGATGCCACCGCCATTCCGTCCAACATTCCCATCGTGTTGATGGCCGGCAGCGCTGATACCCGGGCCACGCTGGCCGAGATCCAGGCCATCTATCGAAGCGTGGCCTCGCACGCCCGACTGGTGGTCTTCCCCGGAGCCGATCACGGGGGCCTGGGGGGGACCGACCCCAAGCTCTACTGGGGAACGTTCGACGAGACGCTCTAGGGGGACACCGAATGGATGTCGTCGGGGGGCGGCTCCTGGCTCTCCGGCGTGAACGACAAAAGGAACAGGATGGCCCCAAACACCAGATAGGCGGCCGTGAACTGATAGGCGATAGGCTGGAGATGCCACGGCAGGTGCCACGGGAAGTACATCTTCCCATCGGGGTCGGCCGAATGGATGATGCCAAAGAACGTCAACCCGGCCAGAATGAATACGTACAACGCGGCCATGCGAAGCTTGCGGTCGATGAGATGCGCCATGAAGCCGCCCCACAGCATGGCCGTGACGATGAACCCCCCGCCCAGGGCGTTGATGACCGGCAACTCGGGCAGCTCCTTCGGCAGCACCGCCGGCGCCGCGAAGTACTTCATCAAGAGTCCCTCGGCGGCCAATACGCCGCTCAGCTTGATCCACAACATGCGGGCCACCGTAGGAATGTAGGAAAAGCTGACGGCGGGCGCGTGCCGGGCTGGACACGCCAGGTAGGCCTGCGTCATGATGTCCAGCGCCACGAAGATGAGAATGGGGGCCAGCACCGCCCGGGGAATGGCATCGACGATGAACGATACGAATCCCAGCATGCCGCCCAGGCCCACGAACAGGCCCACCAGCAGGGTATAGCCCCGCCGACTGCCCATCGCCTTGTAGGCGGGCTGTCCGATATAAGGCGTCGATTGGGCCACCCCGCCGCACAACCCCGCCAGCAGCGTGGCGAGGGCTTCCGTCAGGAGGATGTCGCGAGTCGAGTAGTCGTCGCCTCCGACCCGGGCACTCTCGGTCACGTTGATGCCCCCAACCACCGTGAGGAGGGCAAACGGAATCGCGATGGGCAGGAATTGCAGCGCATCCGACAAGCCCTTGACGAAGGCGAGGGTGGGGATGGGAAAGGCCAGGCGCAACTGGGCGGTCGGGGCTTCAAAGCCGCCGCCGCCCACCCATTCGTGCGGCAGGAGATAGTACAGCGCGGTCGCCAGCAGGACCGCCACCGCAACCCCCGGAATGTTCTTGGGCAGGCGAATCCCGGCC
>DASYBA010000420.1:0-17419 GCA_036501005.1 Candidatus Xenobia bacterium
GTCCACCACCAGGATCCGCTCGCGGCCACCTCCATTGGGCGCCGCCGGGGCGCTCGCACCGCGGCCCACCTCACGCACTGCCTCCCGCATGGCCTCGGCGCTGGGAAAGCGCTCTTCCGGCATCATCCCGACCGCCCGATCCACCAACGCCGTCATGGGACCGTCCAGATCGGGGCGCACGGTCCGCAGAGGCTCCGGGCTGAACACGCGCGGCGGCTGACCGGTCAGCAGGTGGTACATGGTCGCGCCCAGGGCATAGAGGTCCGATGCGCGTTCTGCACGACCTTGCATCTGTTCGGCCGGGGCGTACCCCAGCGTCCCCGCCAGAGTATTGCCAGGCTTCTGCGGCTCGGCCCGGCGGGCCAACCCGAAGTCTACCAGTTTGATGCGGCCGGTCATCGCTTCCCGAACCAGGTTGGCCGGTTTGATGTCCCGATGCAGGACGGGCGGTGTCTGGCCATGCAGGTAGACGAGGATGTCCAACACCTGGTCGGCCACTTCCACCACCTGACCGGGCGGCAGTCCACCAGTGGGAGTCTCAAGCTCCAGGTTCTGCCCCTCGACGAAGTCCATGATGATGCAGCAGGTACCGCCTTGCCGAAAGAAGTCCATGACCCGGGGAATGCCGGGGTGACGGAGGTTCGTGAGGACCCGCATCTCCTCATTGAACCGATATTCGAGGATGCCAGCATCCATCCCAGCGTCGGTCGGGGCGTGCATCTGCTTGAGGGCGCAGACGGCGTCGGCCAGGCGGAGATCCTGGGCACGGTAGACCGCCCCCATGCCGCCCTTGCGCACCAGATCCACCACCCGGTACCTGCCCTCGAGAACCGTTCCCGGCACCAGCTCCATCGGGCGCACTGTTGGATGCCTGGGAGACGACCTCCTCCCGGAGCCGTCACGGCAGCCCGCTTGCAATCTCGGGCGAACTCAGCCCTGCTCCGCCTGGAGACTCCCTCTGCCCCCGCAGAGGACTGCCTTCGGGCGTCGAAGAAAAGGCGAGCTTTCCCCGGGCATGCCCCGGCGTGTCTTCGTTGAGAGACGACCGGCCGGCTGACACCCCAACGAAGCAGGAGAATTTTGATGTCGAGAATCGTCAAGGGCGGGCTGATCCAGGCGGCCAACGTCGTGGACGCGGTCGAAGGCGCCACCGTCAAGCAGATCAAGGATGCGATGGTCGAGAAGCACGTCAAGATGACGGAGCAGGCAGCCGCCCAGGGCGTGCAGGTCCTCTGTCTGCAAGAGCTGTTCTACGGCCCGTATTTCTGCGCTGAGCAGGCCGTGCGCTGGTACGACCTCACCGAGCGCATTCCCGACGGCCCCACCACCAAGCTCTTCTGCGAACTGGCCGCCAAGCACAAGATGGTCATCGTGCTGCCCATCTACGAAGAAGAGATCACCGGCGTCTACTACAACACCGCCGCCGTCATCGACGCCGACGGCAAGTATCTCGGCAAGTATCGAAAGCACCACATTCCCCACTGCCTCCCCGGCTTCTGGGAGAAGTTCTACTTCAAGCCCGGTAACCTCGGCTTTCCCACGTTCGATACGGCCGTGGGCCGCATTGGCGTCTACATCTGCTACGACCGGCACTTTCCCGAAGGCGCCCGCGCCTTGGGCCTCAAGGGGGCCGAGATTGTATTCAATCCATCCGCGACCGTGGCCGGTCTGTCGGAATACCTGTGGAAGCTCGAGCAGCCCGCTCACGCTGTCGCCAACGCCTACTACGTAGGCGCCATCAACCGGGTGGGCGTGGAGAAACCATGGGCCATCGGTGAATTCTACGGGCAGAGCTACTTCTGCAACCCGCGCGGCAAGATCATCGCGGAGGGCCCTCGAGACAAGGACGCCATTGTCACCGCCGACATGGATCTGGACCTCATCCGGGAAGTCCGCAACGTCTGGCAGTTCTATCGGGATCGGCGCCCTGACGCGTACATGGAACTGGCCGACCCCGCCACCGTTTAACACCATCGTATGACACAGGACATTTTCTTCATCGATGGAGCGCGCACGCCGTTCGGCAGCTTCGGCGGCACGCTCAAGGACATGACGGCCACCGACGTGGCGGTCGTCGCGGCCAAGGCCGCCCTGGAGCGATCCAAGGTCTCCCCTGACCAGGTGGAGCACGTCGTCTTCGGCAACGTCTCCCAGACGGCCGCTGACGCCATCTACCTGGCTCGGCACGTCGGGCTGAAGTCGGGGGTTCCCATTCCCGTCCCCGCCCTGACGGTGCAACGCCTGTGCGGCTCGGGGTTTCAGGCGGTGGTCAGCGGTGCGCAGGAGATCCTCACCGACGGTATCGGCCTCTGCCTGGTCGGCGGCACGGAGAGCATGAGCCAGTCGCCCCACGTCATCCGCGGCGCCCGCTGGGGCATCGCGCTGGGCAAGGGACAGTTGGAAGACACACTCTGGCAAGGGCTCACCGATCCGTACTGTGGCTGTCCCATGGCCATCACGGCGGAGAACCTGGCGGAGAAATACGGCATCAGCCGGGAAGACAGCGACCAATGGGCGTACACCAGCCAAATGCGCACCAAGGCGGCTGCCGAAGCGTGTCGGTTGAGCGCTGAGATCGTCGCAGTGGAAGTGCCCGGCAAGAGAGAGACGGTCCGTTTCGACAAGGACGAGCATCCCCGTTTCGATGCGTCTGTCGAGAAGATGGCGAAGCTGCCTGCGGTGTTCAAGAAGGGCGGGGTCGTCACGGCCGGCAACGCCAGCGGCATCAGCGACGGCGCCGCGGCGATGGTCATCGCATCCGGCTCCAAGGTCAAGGATCTGGGACTGAAACCGATAGGGCGTCTGGTCTCCTGGGCGACCGTCGGCGTCCCGCCCGAAATCATGGGCATCGGACCCGTCGATGCATGTCGACAAGCCTTGAAAAAGGCGGGTCTGACGCTGGAACAGATGGACCTGGTCGAAATCAACGAGGCGTTCGCCCCGCAGGTCCTGGCCTGCGTCAAAGAACTCGGGGTCGACAAGGCAAAGCTCAACGTCAACGGCGGCGCCATTGCGCTGGGCCACCCGTTGGGCGCCTCCGGGGCCCGGCTGACCTTGACCATTCTATACGAACTGCGCCGCCGCAAGGCTCGCTACGGTCTGGCTTCGGCCTGTATCGGTGGCGGGCAGGGTATCGCGCTGGTAGTGGAAGCCGTATCGGAATAGGCCATGGAGGCCGTCCTCGAGTGCCGGTCGGTCGATAAATACTTCCGAACACAGCACGCCATCCAGGACTTCTCTTTCACGGTGGAGAGAGGATCGATCTGCGGCCTGCTGGGACCGAACGGGGCCGGCAAGACGAGCCTGATCCGCATGATCCTCGACATCTTCAAGCCCGACAATGGAGAGATTCTCCTTTTCGGGTCGCCGCCGGGGCAGGGGGTTCGGGATCGTATCGGATATCTACCCGAAGAGCGAGGCCTGTATCGACGATCCAAGATTCTCGACATCCTCATCTACCTGGCGGCCCTCAAGAATCTGCCGCCGGCCAGGTCCCGTCCGTACATCGAAGAACAGCTCGAGAAGGTCGGGCTCGGCGGCCACATGCACAAGCGGACCCAGGAGCTGTCCAAGGGAATGCTGCAGAAGGTGCAGATCATTTCCGCCATCGTCCATCAACCGGAGTTCCTCATCTTGGACGAGCCGTTCTCGGGCCTGGATCCGCTCAACGTGCAGGTGGTCTTGCAACTGATCGAAGAGCAGCGCGCCCGGGGCGTGACGCTGCTCTTGTCGACCCACCAGATGGAGATCGCCGAACGACTCGCCGACAAGCTGGTCATGGTGCATCAGGGGCAGCGGGTCTTGTACGGCACGCTGGCTGACATCCGAGCCGAGCATGCCGAGCCCACTCTCCATCTGACCGGCCCGACGACTCTCCCCGAGTTGCCGGAGGGCGTGACCGCCGACCGGCTCGGACCGTCGGAGTGGGAGCTGGCCTTCGGCAACAGACCCCGTAACGAGATCTTGTCCTGGCTCATGGAGCGGGGGGTGGCGGTGGAGAGTTTCTCGCTGCGCGTGCCCAGCCTGGAGGAGATCTTCTTGCGAAAGGCCCGCGGGCATTGAGAGACCCGTTATTCACTCGCCTGTGGGTCGTGGCCCGTTTCGAATTCCTCAGCAACGTGAAACGCTGGGAGTTTCTCCTCCTCACCTTGGGATTGCCCATCTTCGTCAGCGTTCTCATGGTATTGACCGCCGTTCCCAACATGCTGTACATGCAGCACAAGCTCAGTACGGCCAAGGATACCGAGGTCGGGTGGGTCGACCCGCAATCACGCTTCACGTTTCCCGATACGGTGAAGACGCAGCCGCCGCCAGCCGTGACGCCATCCGGCAGTGGGGTGGATCTGTTGGGAACCGTCACCGAACTGGCGGGGCCGGCGACTTTTCACTTCAAGAAGTATGCGAATGTCGAACAGGCCAAGAAAGACCTCCTGGCCGGCAGCCTGGACTTTCTCTACGTCTTCCACGAAGACTACCTCAGCAGCGGACTGGTGGACGAGCTGACCGTCGACCGCGGGCTCCTCAGCACCACTCGAACGCCTCCCCTGCGAGCCCTGCTGCAGAAGCAGTTGATCGGCAACAAGCTCGCCGCCGACGTCTTGCCTCGGGTGATCGAACCCCTCAATCGGGTCAAGATCATGCTGACCCCGGAAGGCAAGGTGGTGGCGGACGAGACGCAACAGGAAATTTCCCAGTTCTTTCTACCGTATGGCATGATGATCATGCTGATGATGTCACTCCTGGGTTCCAGCACCTACCTGCTGCGCAGCCTGTCTGAGGAAAAAGAGAACCGCATCATGGAGATCCTGCTGGCGGCGGTAACCCCCGGCACCCTCTTCTACGGCAAGATCCTCGGGCTGGGGTTGCTGGGTCTGGCCCAGGTCGGCGTGTGGCTCATCCTGGTGCTGCCTGTCATCGGCATGCTGGTGAACTACCTCCACATCACCCTGGCCTCGCTGGCATTCTTCCTCATCTACTTCGCCCTGGGCTATACCCTGTTTGCCGGTTTGATTGCCGGCGTGGGCGCCGTCGGCAGTACGGAGAAGGAGAGCAACCAGTTGCTGGGCTTCTTCTTCTTCCTGGCCATCCTGCCCATGACGGTCATGCCCATCATCCTCGACGATTTGAACGGCGTTGTCGCCCGAGCCTTTTCCTTCTTCCCGTTCACGGCCCCCATGGTCATGATGGTTCGCATGGTCAAGGAGTCACCGCCCGTCATGGATGTGGTGATCTCCCTGCTGTCCCTGGTGGCGGGCATCTGGATTGTCTATCGACTGGCCCTCAAGGTCTTCCGCATGGGGCTCCTCATGTACGGCAAGACCCCCGGCCTGCGGGAAATCTGGACCTGGATCAGAATGTGAAGCTGTGGCGCGAGACCGTACCGCCCACCGTCAACTCCAGGATATAACGGCCTTTGGCGGGAATTCGGAGCGGCTGGGTCTCCAGCTTGCGGGTCTCATGAGGACCCAGCGACGGGACGTCGAACGAACCGTGACCCACGACCTGCTGCTTGTGCGAGTAAGGCAAGAGTCGGAAGGAGACGGTGCTGGCAGGGACCGTCGCATTCTCAGCATTGGCAAGGACAAAGTGAAACTGGCACGACGGCTTCGAATCGATATAACTGGTGCTGCGGTGAATGCCGACGATGGTCGGCTGGGGCGGAGGGGCCTGGGCCCGCAACGAGCCTCCCAGGAGCAGACACAAGGCACACACAAGCCAGCGGCGCATGGGCCGAGCTTGGCGGGCAGGCGGTGGATTCCTTCCCATGCCTGAGCTGTCCGCCTTGATTCTGACGTATCACGAAGGCCCGACCATCGCCGGCGTGGTGGAGAAGGTGCTGGCGGCGCTGCGCCAACTCGATCCGCAAGCCGAGGTGGTCGTGGTCGACGGTGGTTCCGACGACGGCACCCAGGAGAACGCCCGGGCCGCCGGCGCCCTGGTCTGCCAGCAACGCGAGAAGGGCTACGGAGCTGCCTTCAAGGAGGGGCTGCAGTACGTCACCAGCGAGTACGTGGCGACGTTGGACGCCGATCTCTCCCACGACCCGGAGCTGCTGATGGGCATGTGGGCGAGGCGACATGATGCAGACCTGGTGGTGTACTCCCGCTACATTCAGGGGGGGAGCGCTGAGTTGTCCAGGTTCCGCACCGGCCTGAGCCACTTCATGAACGGGACCTACCGGTGGGTTCTGGGGATGCCCGTCCTGGACATGTCGAGCGGATATCGGTTGTACCGCCGAGAACCGTTTGCACGCATTTCGTTGCAGGGCAGGTTTTTCGATATACTGGTGGAGATCCTCATCAAGGGGTTCAATCAAGGACTGTCGATTCTAGAGATCCCTTTCCACTTCGAACCTCGGCTCCACGGCGAGTCGCACCTCAATGTCGTGCGAGCCGGCATGGGGTATGCCCAGACCTTGTGGCGGCTGTTCTGGCTGCGGCATGGCCGTCAGGCGGTCGACTGGGACGTCCAGGCGCGACGCAGCCTGCAGCCCGCCCGGCGTTGGTGGACCCTGCGGCGGGCGATAGAACTGGAGAAGCTCCGTCCCTCTGAGGGGCTGGTGCTGGATCTGGGCGGGGTCGCGGCCGCCGTGGGTGTGCGGGCGGAGCGGCTGGTCGTGGCTGACACTCGCACCGGGCGACTGGCTTTGTTCCCCGGCCGTTGCAGAGTGCAAGTGGATCCCTATCGGTTGCCTTTTGAGGATCGGTCGGTGCCCCTGGTCGTGCTGGGCGCCGACGCATTTGCCAGCCCGGTCGCCCTGGCGGAGATCCGACGGGTGCTGACGCCGAACGGGGTCCTGGCGGTGGCAGCCGAGATGGTGCCCGAGCTGTCGACAAACGGAGCCAAGCTAGAGAAAAGAGACACCATCTCGGTGCAACGCATGGCCGAGGAGGGCGGGGCCCCGCAGGCGGAAAGCGTGCGCTGCCCGCGCTGCCGGGGGCCGCTGCGATGGGCATTCGAAGGCGAGCCGCCGGCCTGCGGCACGTGTGGCTGGCAGGTACCCCAGCGAACCTGGGGGTGGGACTTCTCGTAGGAAACGGGCGTCAGTTGTCGTGGCGGTGTCGAAACCTGTTGACGAGACCCCCGGCGGCTTCAATCACGCCCCAGCCGGCCACGGCTCCCCAGCCACCGGTGCAGGCAGCCAGGCCCACCGTGACGGTGGCTTGTCCAGCCGCGCGTGCGACTTCCGGATCCTTGCCTTGCACGCCCGCCCGCTGCGCCATCTTGTTGCCGACGTAGTTGCCTAGCTTCAAGGCAGCATAGCCGCCCAGGACGGCGGCCCCGCCGGCGACGAGCAAGGGGGCACACGTCCCCGCCAAGGCCGCGAGGACAGCGGTTCCCAGGAAACCGGCGGTCGCTCCCTCGCAGACATTGGCCACCTGGGCCGTGCGGGTGACGCCCCGGGCAAAGTGGGAATAAGTGCCGGCGTTATTTGGCCTGGCCTGTACCACGGTCTCCTGGGGTAGAGGGGGAGGTGACGGCGGCGGCGGCGCGCTTCCGCTTGCGGCGGTGCCATAGAGCGCAGCGCCTTGCTGCAGGTGAGCGGCAGACAGAGCCATGGTGAGTTCCCCCTCGAAAGTAGACGTGCGCTTGGCAGGGGCCCGCCTCCAAAAGAGACACACTCCTCCACTCTGCGTTCTGATATTTTAACAAAGTGTCGCCGAGGCGACGGTGTCCGGCATCACCTGAGCCGCCAGCATTCCAGCAGTCATGTCAAATCTTGTCGGCAGGTGGAACAACACGGTGCACCGGACTTGGGGGTGAATGGAGCAGCGAGACCTCCTGGCAGGCGGGTACTACCTGGTGCCCCCTACGGCGCGCCCGGAATGGCTGACGGCTCTGACGCCTGACCCTCTCCTGACGCTGTGACCCCTTGGTTCGCCCCTGGCCGATGAATGGCCATGCCGCCCTGCCATCATGGGCCTGCCTTGAAGATGGAGGTGTTCACATGACCGTAGAGACGTCCAAACACAGCGTGCGGGAGAACCGCCTGCTGCTGTGAACCGGCTCGGCATCGACGCCGCGCTGGGCGTCCCCGAGGTTTGGCACTGGAAAGCCGGGCACGTACAGGTCTATCGACTGCTGCCAGATGGCACGTACGAAAGGGGTGCCCATAGCCCGACAGTCCCTGCCCTGCCCATGGCCATCCTGCGGGAGCACCCTTCCATGCGCCAAACCCAGATGACGTCAGAAATATTACACCGGTTCAGGCAGTGGGTGCGGACGCACCTCCAACCCGTGTAGCATCAGGAGGCCTCCGCGGCGTCCGCCAGTTGACCGAATCGGTGCAGGTAGGGCGCCAGCAGGTCAGGATCCAGGAAGACGGGCACCGATGCGATGAGCCAGGTATCGACAAAGCACGTGTCCCACTGCGCATGTTCCGCAAACCAGGGGCCCAGTTTTGGGTAGCGCACCATGAACGCCTTGTCCGATATCCCGTCCAACAGATAGTTCCGATCGAAACCCTCGCCCAGCGCGGTCGTCGGCGACCCGCCCAGCGGCTGGTTCAGGACGTTGGCAGGCACGACCCGAAAAGCCGTGGGCACCGAGCCGATGCGGGTGGCAAAGGCCCTGCGGTCATGGCCACTGCCGCGACGGGGGCCGTAATGATACTCGGCAGAGGTCACCTCTCGTCTGCCCAGGCGACCGTTCACCACCATCAGACTGCCCGCAAATCCAACACGGAGTGGCGCCGCCAGCGTCAGGTGGGGCGGCCCCGCCTCCCAGCGCACGTCAACCCCGGGCTCCAACCCGTCGGGGTATTCCCGATGAAACCGCATGCCCATTCGATGAGCGGCTCGCTCGAACCCCTGGTAGCGGCGCTCGTCGTACAAAAGGCACCACACCCCGAGAGCCACTACGCCGCCCAGAGCCATCAAATCGGCCAGCACGCGCTACGCCTCCACCCGCTCCAACTGCTGGGTACGGAACAAGTGCGCATACAGGCCATTCTGCGCCATGAGCTCGTCGTGCGAACCGTGCTCCACCAGGCGGCCCTTCTTCAGCACCAGGATGCGGTCCGCCTCCTGGATGGTCGACAGGCGGTGGGCCACGATGAGCGCCGACCGGCCCTGCAGGATATGGTGTAGCGACTCCTGGATGGCTTTCTCAGTCACGCTGTCGACACTGGCCGTCGCCTCGTCCAGCACCAGGATGGGCGGGTCCTTCACCAGCGCCCGGGCGAAGGACAGCAACTGGCGCTCTCCCTGCGACAGCGAGGACCCCCGCTCGTTGACCGGGTGCGACAACCCATCGGCGTGCTGCTCGACCAGTCGGCGCGCCTCGCTCGCATCGACAGCCTTCTCCACCGCTTCATCCGACACCGGCGAGAAGAGGGCGATGTTGTGGCGAAGGTCTGTCCGAAAGAGGAACAGATCCTGCTGCACCCAGCCTATCGAACGGCGCAGCGCCCGCACGTCCCAGTCTTCCAACCGCACCCCGTCGACCAGAATCTCCCCCGATCCATGGCCTGCCAGGCGATAGAACCCGAGGAGCAGGCCGGCGATGGTGGTCTTGCCCGAGCCGGTCGGCCCCACCAGCGCAATCTTTTCCGTGGGCCGCACTTCGAACGACACGTCCCGCAGCACCGGCTTGTCGGGATCGTAGGCGAAGCTGACGGAGCGGAACTCGATATGCCCCCGCTGGACCTCGGGCACCGATTTCCCGCTCTCTTCACACGGCGTATCGAGAATGCGGAACAACCGCTCGGATGCAATGATGGCCTGCTGGAAGAGGTTGAGCTTCTCAGCCATCTCGTCGATGGGCGAGAACACCATCTTCACGTAGGAGAGAAAGGCCGTCAACGTGCCCAGGGTGACGGCGCCCCGCAAGACCCCCAGCCCCCCCTGCCACAACACCAGGCCCATGCCCAACGTCGCCGCCGTGCCGACCAGGGGACGGAAGATCGCCAAGGTGTGCACCAGGCGCATCTCGGTCTCGTAATACTGGTGGTTGATGTCGGCAAAACGTCCCGCCATGCGGGCCTCGCCCACAAACGACTTGATGATGCCCAGCCCCTGGATGCACTCCTGGAAGAAGGCGTTGATGCGGGCCAGGAGCACCCGGTTGGTTCGATATATCTTCTGCGACTCGTGACGGAACCAGTGCATCAAGAAAGCCAGAAAGGGCAGCAGGCTGCACACCCACAGCGCCAGGCGCCAGTCGAGCACGAACATGGCCGCGATCACGCCGGTCAGCATGATCAAATCGCCGACAGCCGTCGCTATGACGGAAGCAAACACCTCGGCCAGGGCATCCGAGTCGTTGGCCACCCGGGTGGTCAAGCGGCCGACCGGGTTGTGGTCGAAGTATCGGATGGGCAAGCGGTGGAGATGTCCGAAGACGTCTCGTCGCACGGCCTGCACGACAGCCTGGCCTATCGCATTGAGCCCCAGGGTGCTGCCCCACGACAGCAGCAGATACACGCCCAGGAGCCCGCCGTAGGACCAGGCGAGATGGGCAATCGCAGCCGCTCCCCCCGCCCCCGCCGGCCCCAGCATGTAGCCATCGACCCCGCGTCGAATCAACAACGGCAGGACGACCTGGATGCAGGCCGACAGAAGCGAAAGCACAATGCAAAACGTGAGAAACAGCCGGCGGCCCTCGGTGTATTTGAAGAGCCGCAATAGCGATCCCACCGACTGGAAACGCCCGAGCTGTTCCTCGTCGTAGAACGACATCAGGCTTCCAGCTCCTGCAGCTCATAGAGATCCCGATAGTAGCCGCCCTGGGCCAGGAGTCCCTCGTGCGTGCCTTGCTCGATGACCTCCCCGGCCCGCAGCACAAGGATCCAGTCGAGCGATCGAAGGGAGCTGATGCGGTGCGAGATGACCAGCGTCGTCCTCCCCTGCATCGCGCCGCGGAGCTGCTCCAGGATGGCGTGCTCGGTCTCGGCGTCGACCGCCGACAAGGTGTCGTCCAAGACCAGGACCGGGGCTTCCTTCAATAGCGCCCGTGCCAAGCACAGACGCTGCTTCTGCCCCCCCGACAGGCTGATGCCCCGTTCCCCGAGGGGCGTCTGGTAGTCTTGCGGAAACTCCCGCACCTCCTCGTCGACCGCGGCCAGCCGCGACATCGCCACAATGCGGTCCATGCCCGCGCTGCCCTGCCCGAGTCGAAGGTTCTCTTCAATCGTATCGGAAAACAGGAACGCTTCCTGCGGCACCCACGCGATCTGGCGGCGGAGCCAGCGCAGGGGCTGTTCTTCGATAGGCTTGCCGTCCAAGCGTATCGAACCGGCTGGCGGCTCATAAATTCTCGACAGCAGAAGCGCCAAGGTACTCTTGCCGCTGCCGATCTCCCCTACCAGACCCAGGCTCCCACCCGCCGGCACCTTGAAGCTGAGCTTCTTCAAGGCCGTGCGGTCCTGGCCGGGATAGCCGAACGTCAGATCCCGAACCTCCAGATCCCCTCGAGCCGGCGGCGCATCGGCGTCGGTGTGGGCCTCCTCATCCCGCTCCAGGAGCGCCCGAATGCGGGCGAGCGAGGCCGCCCCCCGTTGGAACAGCGTGAGAAGCCAGCCAGCCGCAATCATGGGCCAGGCCATCATGCCTAGATACGACACGAACGCCGTGAAGTTGCCCAGCGTCGTCTGCCCGTTCAAGACTCGCTGGCCGCCCACCCCCAGCAGCAAGGCCACGCTCAAGCCCGCCAGCACGACGATGGACGGCTGGTAGGGGGCGTCCACCCGCTGGTGCGCCATCTGGCGGTCGTAGCATTGCTGGTTGTATCGCTCGAAGTCGGCCTGGTCGCCGTCGGCCTGATCGTAGGCGCGCAGGAGGCGCATCCCGGCCAGACTCTCGCGGGCTTTCTCGGTCAGATCCTCAAAGGCGGCCTGCACCCGGTCAAAGCGGTGGAAAATGAGGCGCAGCGCCACCGCCATGATGGCGAACAAGACGGGAAACGGCAGAATGCTCCACGCCAGCAGCACCGGGTCGAGAGCCAGCATGGCGCCCACTGCCACCATGGCAAAGACCGTCGCGTCGAACCCGGCCACCAGTCCCATGGCGAGCGCCATGCGCACCGCGAGGAGGTCGTTGGTGGCCAGCGCCATCACGTCCCCGGTGCGGATCTGCTGGAAGTAGCCCGTCGGCATGTTCAGGACCTTGCGCAAGAGGTCGTTGCGCAGGGACGTCTCCACCTGCCGGGCCGCCCCGAAGAGATAGTGCCGCCACAAGTTGCGGGCCACCAGGATGACCACCACCAGCAGCGCCACCCCGCCCATGGCGTGGTTCAATCCCGCCGCCGTCTCGCGGCCGTGCTGCAATCCATCGACCACGTTCTTGACGATGAGGGGCACGACGAGCTGACAGGCGTCCGATAGGACGAGGCAGAGCAGGCCCAACAGGACGATGCGACGATTTTTCCAGAAGAGGCTGAACAGGGTCACGCCACGGTATTATGGGGCGGCGCCGCCCTGCTGTCAAATCGTGTGGACGCTGCCGGGCGCCCCGTCGAGGTAGCGCTGGATGTCGGAGGTCCCATCTGTGCCCAGGTTGTGGTCGAAAATGTAGTAGGGGTTATGAAAGTCGATATTGCCCGGCTGCAAGCCCAGCTCGAGGGCCTGGAGCGCATCCTTGAGAAAGGGGCCCTGGTGGCCCGGCTGGACGAAGTTGTGGAAGAGATGGTAGACGGGATCCTGATGGCTGCCCGTATAGAGCAGGTTGCCGGGCTGCACGCCGGCCCGAGTGAAGTCTTCCGGAGCCGCGGCGGGCGCCATGGCGAGCACTCGGACGTGCTGGCGGATGGCGGGGGCGAAGCGGCCGCCGTCCTCTTTCGCGAGCAACGTCAGCGCCACGGCCGTCTCAGCGCCGCCGCCGCTGTGCAGGGCGACCTGCACGTTCCGGCCCGCGTCCAGGCTCTGGCGGATCTCGTCGTGCACCGACTTGACGGCCGGGTCCACGTCGTAGACCGCCTTGCGCAGGACATCCACGTTCAGTCCCGACTGCAACCCCTTGAGGATCTCGAAGTCCTTGGTGATGCGCACGCCGTCGGCCACAATATCCTTGCCGACGCCCTCCTGGATCCCGATGGCCGGCTGTTCGATGTTGCAGCGGGTCCGATCGGGTGACAAAAACAAGCCTTGAATGTCGGCCGACTCGCCGGGTTGCGAGGTGTGGATGCCATCCACGTAAATGAACACCCGGTCGTTCGACACGGCATCGACGGGAATGTCCGTGCCATCGGGTGAGGTCTGGCCGGAAAACCTCAGGACCTTGTCCTGCCCGTCCAGGCCGTGTTCGAATACCATGCCGCGATAGTTGGGGGGATCCTGCGCCGCGTTCTGCGCGTCGCGCGCGAATCGACCACTGTCACAAGAAGTGACCATGATGTATGCCTCCGATCAACCAGACCTTATCTTTATATTGGAAGCATACCAGGGAGGAACGCGGTATTTGTTACAACGATGTTAAACGGTGTGATCTTTACTGTCGATTGGTCCAGGCGCTGGCAAACAGGGAAGGGCCGAACGTATTCTGCGTGGCATGAGGAAAGAGCGAGTCCCACGTTGCGGCCGGCGGAATATCAATTCGGGGGCGTTGCTGGGCGGTGCCGCCTGGCGGTCCAAAGCCGGACGGCATGGCGGGGGACGGGGCCGGGGACGAGGGCTGCGGCACCGGCGCGGGTGCCGGCATGTGCGGAGGGGGTGGCGGCGGGGCGAGAGGTTCCAGCGACAGATGGTAGGGGTCCAGAGCATAGGGATGCCCATCCTGGCCGAGGAAGACGAACCGCCCGGTGGGCGTCGTCGGATCGCCGATGACGTTGTGCGGCACCGGCGCCTTGGTGTCCAGGTCGACGGCGGCCAGACCCTTCTGGGGCTGCCAGGTGAGAAGCACCCCACCGCGGGTGCCGCCCATGGCCACGGCCGGGACCATGATGCGACAGGTGCCCTGGGCCTGATCCTGGCGGATGATGCGAAATTGTCGGTTGTAGGTCAACACGCTGTCGTCGGACAGGCGATGTTGGAGATTGCCGTCCGGCAGCGTCCCTCTGGCCACGATGGAGCGGCCCACCTCGAGGGCCTGCATGACGTCGGGATCGTCGGGCAACAGATGGACCTCCTGCCCGTCGACATAGACGTTCATGCTGGCTGGGTCGGCTTCGAAGCGCTGTTCGTCGGTGGTGAACCGGAAGTGGTGGGTCTGCGGGTCCTGGGTCACCTGGAAGGGAGTGCGGGAAATCGATTCTTTGGCGGTGAGCTGGCCGCCGTTCTTCGGCTGGTGGATTTCGACGCCGGTCAATTGCTGCACTGGGTGGCCGTCGGGCGCATAGACCAACGCGGTGCGATACGTAGGGACAAGCCAGGTCGTGTCACCGGTCTTTTCGATGATGCGCACCATCTGCGTATCGGGATTGGCGGTGATCTCCCGACCTTCGGCCGTTTCCCGCTCCAGGCCGTCGTGCAGGTGTTCCACCGGGGCCGCCGCTTTGGAAGCCAACTGGCGGGCCGCCGCAAGCTGCGGGTCGGGCGCGGGGGCCGATGCCAGGGTATCGACCGGGCCTGGCGGGGTGGTACGGGGAGGTGGGGCGGACTGGGCAGACGGCCCCACTCGACTGATGCTGTCCATCCCCTCCATCGTAGCAAGCCTGGCGGACCGAATTGTGAACATCTTGTTGCAATCCAGGGGAAAGCAGGCCCGGGTCGAACGCCGCCGGCATGGCAGAGCGGCGAGACATTCCCATACTGCTGGCCATCTTGCTGTTCGCCCTGCTGCCTCGCGTCTGGTTTCTCTCCTACCCGGCCGGGCCTGTTTTTGACGAGATCCATTACCCTCCGGCCGCGGCCGACGATCTGGCCGGCCTGCCCGACTCGAATCCGGTCCATCCGCCGCTGGGCAAACTGGTGATGGCCGTCGGCATGGAAGCGTGGTGGGGCCTCGATCGGTACGTGCTCCACACGCACAGCGACGCCGTGGCGTGGAGGCTGGGGAGCCTGGTCCTGGGCCTGGCGACCATCGCCCTCACCTATGTCTTTGCTCTCGCGCTCTTCCACAACCGCCGGACCGCCACCCTCTCCGCCCTGCTGTTGTCTCTCGACCTCCTGCACATCGTGCAGAGCCGCATGGCCATGCTGGACATGTACGAGGCGTTCTGGATCCTGCTCGGCCTTTACGGCACCTGGCGCTATATCGAAGGCGATACCCGCTGGCTGTGGTGGGCGTCTATCGCGTTCGGCTGCGGCGTGGCCACCAAGTGGAGCACCATGTTCGCCATGGTGGGTGCCCTGGCTGCCGTGACGCTCCTCAAGAGCCCGCGGCAGGCCTGCAAGGCGCTGGGCGTGGGCCTCTTGGTCACCGTTGCAGTCTACATCTTGTCGTACCTGCCCATGGCCCGAGCCGAATCCATCGAAATCGCCCGCGAAGACGCGACGCCTGCACTGGCCGGGCGTCTGCAAGCGCCAGTGGGAGCCCCCAACGCGGTCCGGGTCCTGTATCGGATCGCTGCCTTCCACCGTCTCATGTGGGAGTTCCGACACGACCCCAGCCAGTTCTGGCATCCCGATCTGTCGCCGTGGTGGCAGTGGCCGCTCTGCATTCGCCCGGTCTGGTACCTGGCCATGCCAAAGCCAGCCACGGTCCAATGCATCATCGCCCTCCCGACGGTGTGGACCTGGTGGCCCTTCCTCCTCGTCCTGGCCTTGGTTCTGGGGGCGGGCAGGCCCCGCTCACCTGACGCCCGGGCCCGGCTCTTCTGCGTCTTGGGGTACGTTCCACAGGTCGTGTTGTGGGCACTGAATCCTGGGTTCCTTTTCTACATGCTGCCTTGCCTGCCCCTGATGTACCTCTTGCTGGGCGACCAGGCGTGTCGTCTGGGCCGCGGCTTCGCCGCGGGATACCTGGCGTTGTGCGCCGTCGGAACCGCGCTCTACTGGCCGTTGCTGGTCGCGTGGCCGGTCCCGCACACTTACTGTCAGTCATTGATGCTCGGGCGCTGGTGGATGTAGCCTAGAAGGGCGTAGGGGGGGTGTTCATGATGGCCTGCTGGGCGCCGGAGAGGCCCGTGGCCCCCTGTTGCACCTCCGACGCGCTGCCCAGCGTGCTCACCAGCACCTCCAAGGTCATGGCGGAGTTCTTGAGTTGCAAGCCGCAGCCGGACAATGCGCTGCCGCCGTTGCCGCTGCTGGGGGGCAGCACCGGAACCCCGTTGGACTGGAACGCCAGCACGTACTGACCAGACGGGCCGCTGAACTCGATGTAGGCCCCCACCGGGGCCTTCGCCGCGATAAGCTGCGCGGCCGTCGGCAGATTCTGGCAGCCCGGTGAGAATTGCGAGTCGATGGCCATCTGCTGCAAGAGATGGTTGGGCTTGCCGTTGGCGACCGTGAAGACCTCGACATCGACGCCTGTGCCGACCGCGGGGGTGGCTACGGGGCCGACGAAGGCCGCCCCGTCCGCGTTCTGCCGAGCCTGATCGTGGGCCAGGCGCACGTCCGACAACAGCGTGTCGGCGCTGCTCCGCATGGTGTTGTTGGATTTGAAATAGTTGAAAGACGGAATCCCGATGGCCAGGAGCAGGCCCAGGATGGCGAGGACCACCATGATTTCCATGAGGGTGAAGCCACGACGCATACCATCAAATATACCTCGACCTGTCGGCGATGTCCAAGGCAGGGGGCGTTGGGGAAACTTCCCCTAGTGGCGGAAGGACTCGAAGACGGCGTGCCACGAGCAGAGGTGGGTGGGGTCGCCGTGATCTGACAGGAGGCCTTCGACCTGACCGCGCATCCACGAGCTCCGCAGAATGCGCCAGCACAGCAGTTCGTGCAGCCAGCGGTTCGCCAACCAGCGCTGCGCCACCTCATGCGTGCGGTAACGTGCCCCCATGCGAACGTTGATGCGCTCGCGCCAGCCGTTCACCGCATCGGGATTCGACAGGGCAGCGTCGAGGATCTCAGCCGCCAGGAGCCCGCTCTCCAGGGCTGCCCCCACCCCCTCCCCGGTGAACGGCAGGGTCGTGTAGATGGCCTCTCCGGCGAGAAGGGCCCGACCGTCTGCGATGGGCAGGTTCGGGGGCAGCCCGCAGCGGAGCGGCGCCGCCACCGGCTCACCGACCCGGGACTGTTCCGACATCAGGTATCGCGCCAGCGGGAACGTCTCCAGAAACCGCTGCAGCACAGGTCCGGGGTCGGCGGGTTCAAACAAGATGCATCCGACGTTGTAGTCGCCGTCGCCCAGGGGGACGATCCACGAGAACCCCGGCAGCAACTCTCTGTCATAGCTGGCGACGGCCTGTCGGAGACGGGCCTTGGATCGGATGTAGCAGCGAATGCCCACGGCTTCCTGGCCTGCTGCGGCCAGGTGGAACCCTAGCCGACGGGGCAGTTGCGACTCGGCACCGGTCGCCAGCAAGATGAGACGAGCCCACAAGCGCTCGGGCCCCACCCGACACTCAACGCCCCAGTCAAGCTGCCGTATCTCGG
>DASYBA010000421.1:0-2820 GCA_036501005.1 Candidatus Xenobia bacterium
GAGCGCGACGACTTTGCCAAGCGCTTCAAATCGAACCGGCCCATCGGCATGCATGAGTTCATGTACCCCCTGATGCAAGGCTATGACTCGGTGGCCCTGAAGTCCGACGTCGAGCTGGGGGGCACGGACCAGAAGTTCAACAACCTGGTGGGTCGCGAGCTGCAACGCGATTACGGCCAGGAGCCCCAGGTGGTGTTCCTCATGCCGATTCTCGAAGGCCTGGACGGGGTCGAGAAGATGAGCAAGAGCAAGGGCAACTACGTGGGCATCACGGAGCCTCCCGACACCATGTTCGGCAAGCTCATGTCGATACCGGATCATTTGATGCCCCGCTACTATGAATTGTGCACGTACGTGCCGATGGATGAGGTGCGCAGCTTGATGGCGGGCGTGAAAGAGGGCAAGGTGCATCCGATGGATGCCAAGAAGCGCCTGGGGCGGGAGATCGTGGCCATCTATCACAATGCGGACAAAGCGGCGGCGGCGCAGGCGGAGTTCGAACGGGTGTTCTCCAAGAAGGAAACCCCGACCGACTTGCAGACCATCGAAGTGCCGAAAAGCGCTTTGGCGAATGGTTCGATACGCCTGTCCAAGCTGGTGGGGCTGTCGAAACTGGCGGCCAGCAACCGGGAAGGACGGCGGCTGATCGAACAGGGTGCGGTATCGGTCGAAGGGGAGAAGCTCACCAATCCCGACCACGAAGTGCCCGTGCAGTCGGGCCACGTGCTGAAAGTAGGGGCCCTGGGCTTCGCCCGCTTGAAAGTGGTGGAAGGGTGAGCGGAACCGCCCTGGTCACTGGGGCAAGTGGCGGTATCGGACTGGAGTTGGCCAGGTGCCTCGCTCGAGATGGCTACAAACTGGTGCTGGTGGCGCGCAGCGAAGGGAAGCTGCGTGAGCTGGCCGAGGAGCTGCAGCGGGACTACAAGGTGGAAGCCGTGGTGCTGCCCGCCGATCTGGAGGATCCGAAGGCGCCCCAGACGATGGTCGACCGACTGGAACAGGATGGTCTACAGGTAGACGTCCTCGTCAACAACGCGGGTTTCGGCTGCCGAGGCGACGTGGTCGACAACGACCCCGGGGTGCTCATGGGCATGCTGCAGGTCAACGTCATGGCTCTGACCGCTCTGACCCGCCTGCTGCTCCCCGGCATGAAGTCTCGACGGCGCGGCAGGGTGATGAACGTGGCCTCGACTGCGGCCTTCCAGCCCGGGCCCGGCATGGCGGGGTATTACGCTTCAAAGGCGTATGTACTGTCCTTCTCGGAAGCCGTCGATTACGAACTGCGGGGCACGGGCGTGACGGTCACGACGCTGTGTCCGGGCCCGACCCACACCGGGTTCGCCGAGCGGGGAGGGGTGAGCAACTCTCCTTTGTTTGACGGGCCCATCAAGGTGATGGACGCGGCTAGCGTAGCGGCTATCGGATACCAGGCCATGCAGCGGGGACAGCGGTTGGTGATCTGCGGCCACCGCAATACGTTCATGGCCTGGTCTACCCGTTTCGCACCGCGCTGGCTACTGCTGTATTTCGTGAGACGTATTCATTGATGCCGCCCAGCGCAGCCATCATCTTCGATTTCGACGGTGTCCTGGCCGACTCCATTGGATTGTATTATCGACTGTATCGGGACGTGGCAACGGAGTTCCAGCGATCCTTTCCACCCGAGTCGGTGGGCGCGTTTCGGGAATGGTACAACCCCCGCTGGGAGGAGAACTACAAACGACTCGGGTTTTCAGGGTACGTGCGAGAGCAGGCCATGAAATGGGTGGCAGAGCGTATCGACTACGGCCAGGTCGCCCTCTTTCCCGGTGTCAAGGACATGCTGCAGCGCCTGTGCCAGACCTATCCCCTGGCCATCGCATCCACCACCTCGGCTCGCAAGATCAAGCGGGTGCTGGAACGGGAGGGGCTGACAGCGTGCTTCCAGGTCGTCATCGGCGGGGGTGACGAGGGGAGCGACAAGGTCAAGATGGTCGGGGAGGCCTGGCGCACGCTAGGCGCGCCGCCTCACCGCACCCCCATGGTGGGGGATACGTCCATGGACGTGCTGTCGGCCCGCAACTGGGGGCTCCCGTGCATCGCCGTGACCTACGGCTGGATGTCGCGACAACGGCTCGAGAGCTTCGGTCCGACGGTCCTGGTGGACCAGTGGATGGATCTCGAGCCGTCGCTGGTGCGGCTGCTGGGAGCCGACTAGGCCCGACTAGGCCCTCTTCCGCCGCTCTACCATGATGGTGAGGGCAGCGCCGACCAGGGCCAGCGTGCTGGCGGCCGATGGGGCGTCAACCTCGGGTGCAGAAAGCGCGGTGGCATTGGTGAACTCCACGAGCAAGCCAGCAGGGCCGCCAGTATTTAAAGTGGTGAACGTCAAGGTGTTGAGGCCGCAGATGAAATCTCCGCTGGCTCCGTTGACAGCGAAGGGGTGGAGGGCGTGATTGCCGGGACTGCAGACACAGGCGATAGGGTTGCAGTTCAACTTAATCTGCCCAAAGTCGTCGACGGCCCAGAAACCCTTCAAGCAGGCAGTGGTGGGGCACAAACCCGTCAGGCAGAAGGTCGTGCTGTAGCTGTAATCGGTCGCGCAAAAACAGCCGGAGGCTGGAAAGCCGGGCGCGACCCATTTTCCACAACCATTGGAAACCCAGCAGCCCGGGATGTGAGGGGGAGCGCTGATGGTGGCCGTTCCGCACGCCAGGCAGTAATGCGCACAGGCGGTGTTGCAGGCCGCCAGGGCTGGCGCCTGACACCACGTGGCGGTATCGCCCGTGTTGAAGATATCCAGGGGCGACCCTATAGCAGGCTGGCTGAACAGCGCCGCTC
>DASYBA010000422.1:0-3734 GCA_036501005.1 Candidatus Xenobia bacterium
GAGCGTGCGCAAACTGTTCGGGTTGACCGGATCCTAGCCGGAGACAGACTCCTTTTGCTTGAGCCAGGCCTTGTGCACCCGCTCGCGGAACGGCGTGCCCACCTGGCCACCGAACTGCATCTCCACGCCTAGCACGTCGCAGGCGTTACAGGCGGTGCAGCCTTCACGGCAGTCGCGGACGTCCTGGTTGGCCAGCGTCTTCTTCCATTCCGAGACGAAGTAACGCTCGCTGACGCCCGACTCGATCACGTTCCACGGCAGCCGGGAACCGACCCGGCGGGTACCCAGGTAGCGGAAGAGGTCGATGCCCACCTCGGCCGCGGCCTGCTTCCACAGGTCGACTCGCACGTATTCATGCCAGGCATCCAGCCGGGACCCCAGTTGGTAGGCCCGCATGACGACATCGGCCATGCGCCGATCGCCGCGGGACAGAATGCCTTCGATAAACCGCTCATGCGCCCCGCCCCACGTCATCTTGATGCGCGGCGGCAGCCGTTTGCGGATCATCATGTAGCGGCGGCTCAGTTCCTCTTCCACCACCTGCTCCGCCCACTGGAACGGGGTATGGGGCTTGGGCACCAGCCCGCCCAGACCGATATGAACCGAGAACTTCCGATAGACTTCCTGCCCGGCCTTCTCGCAGTCGAGAATGAGGTCGACGGTCTCCAGCAGATCCTCGTCCGTCTCGGTGGGCAGCCCGACCATGAAGTACAGCTTCACGTGGGGATGTCCGCCCATGGCGGCGGCCCGACAGGCGTTGAGAATCTCGTCTTTCGACAGGTACTTGCTGATGGCTTTGCGCAACCGTTCGCTACCCGCTTCCGGCGCCAGCGTCACGCCGCCTTTGCGCTGCCCACCCACCAGGGTCGACAGCTTGACGTTGAACGCATCGGCGCGGGACGACGGCAGGCTGATGTTGACGTTGCAGGGCCCGCCAACCTCTTTCAATACGCCTTCCGCCATGGGAATCACGCCTTTGTGGTCGGCGGTCGAGAGCGACAGCAGTGACACTTCTTCCAGACCCGTATTGGCGACCAGTGCCTTGGCCAGACGAACGACCGTCTCCGGGGAGCGCTCTCGGATGGGGCGCGTGATCATGCCGGCCTGGCAGAAGCGGCAGCCTTGCGTGCAGCCTCGCATCACTTCAATGGCAATGCGGTCGTGCACACTCTCCGTCCAGGGATTGACCTGAGTCGTCGGATAGTACGTCGTATCGAGATTGTCGACGGTGGCCTTGTGCACGGCGGGGCCGACGGCGACGACGAAGCCGTCCTCATCGGTCTCCTCGTACAGGGCTGGCACGTATACCCCATTGAGCTGGGCGAGCGCGGCGAGACGCGCGGCACGGCCGCGGGTGGCCATCACGCACTCGAGCACCTGCAAGAGGGCATCCTCGCCGTCGCCCACGACGAACGCATCGATGAACGGCGCCAGCGGTTCCGGGTTGAAGGCGCCGTGCCCGCCGGCGATGACGATGGGGTGGTCGTCCCCCCGGTCCCGGGTGTGCATCGGAATCCTGCCCAGATCCAGGACTTGCAGCACGTTGGTGTACGTCAGCTCGCTTTGCAGCCCGAACCCGACGAGGTCGAACTGGTGCAAGGGTGTGCGCGTCTCGAGAGACACCAGCGGCACGTCGTGCTCCCGCAGGAGGGCCTCGAAGTCGGGCGCCACGGCATAGGCCCGTTCACAATAGGCCTGGGTCTTCTCGTTGACCATGTGGTAGAGGATGGACAGGCCGTAGTTGCTCATGCCCACTTCGTAGAGGTCGGGAAAGACCAGGCACATGCGGCCCCGGACCGTCTCCAGGGGCTTCACGACCTGGCCGACCTCGCCCCCGACGTAGCGGGCGGGCCGTAGCACGCGGCCCAGCAGGGCCTCATATCTTGCAGCGATGTTCACCTGGCTATTGTAAGCGGCGAGACGGGGACCGTCAATGTCTCGCGGTTCCAGAGCCGCCGATCGCATTTGTTGACATGAGAAAGTGCGAATGGTAACCTGATCTCGTGCAGGCGCGAATCTGGGCCAAGGGGGCGAGTGATGGCCAGGCTCATTGAGGAGCAGCCCGGCATCAACTCATTCCAGGCGGTCGTATCCGTGGTAGCAGCCGTCCTGGTGGTCATTTTGTGGCGCATGGGGCACCCACACGTCCCCGTCATGACAGTCGTACCAAACCCGACCGTGCCAAGAGCGGCTCCAGCCGCCACGCCAACGTTGCCCACCGTGACGGTGGGCAACGAGGTCGTGCGCTACACGAACGGCGCCTCTGCGGCCGATGCCCAGGCCGTCGGCGACATGCTCTCCAGTCTGCGCTTCAGCCGCGATCACAAGACGCAGATCCAGGTGTCGAAACCCGCGGGCCATTATCTCGTCAGTTTTCCGGCGTGGGGAAAGTCGAAAGATGACGTCCCGTGGATCAGCGACATGCTGTGGATTACCATGGATATATCGAACCACAAGTTCGGTGGGGTGCCGGTCGACATGGACCTGGTCGACCAGCAGTGGCAGCCGAGACAACACTACACCCTGGCGATGAATCATGCCGTACCGTTCCACAACATGAAGGCCCAGGACGGGCTCGTCTGGTACGGCGACGACGTCACCCCCCAGGAGGCTGCCAGAGTCGCCGCCGCCATGGGTCAGACCATGCAAAACCAGGATGTCGGTCTATCGAAATCTGCCGATGGAAAGTACACGTTGTGGACGATGTGGGCGAGTGGCTGGGACACGCCGAAGATGGAGACCTGGGTGCGTTATCTGGCCACCGAGGTGTCGCAGCAGGGGATTCGCCCCATCCAGACCGTGCAGATCGCCGGCGAGGGGTTCTATCCGCACAAGAAACTCGCCCTCTAATGCAGCGACTGCTGGATGGCGGTTGCACGGGGGTCGCCCGGGGACAATAACAGGGCCTTGTCTATCCAGTGATGAGCGGCGCCGGCATCACCTTGCTTGTCACAGATCTTGGCCAGGTTGATCGCATCGATTGCGGTTCCCTGCCCCAACGACCAGCCCCGCTCGTACTCGGCACGGGCGACCCCCAGTCTGCCAAGACCGCCATACGCCTGGCCCAGGCAGAAATGGGGCAGGGGATTGGCCGGGTGCGCCAGCTCCGCCGTTCGATAGAGCTCCACCGCCCGAGCCGGATCGGACGCCTGCACAGTCTGCCCCAGCCAGCAGTTCGTCACGCACGCCGTGGGCGCGTCGGCGACCGATCGCGCTAGTTCTTCTGCCACCCCCGCGTCACTTAGATGCCACGCATCCGGCTTGCCGGGCACAACGTGCTGGTAGGTGGGCAGCGTCGTTCCCGCCCGCACGTAGACCAGCGCATCGTCGTCGAAATACACCAGCTTCCACAGTGGGCTGGCCTCCACCCACGCCAGGCACTGGCCGGTGGCATCGCCGGGCAACAGGGGATACCCCAGGACCAGCGTTTGCACCCCGAAGTGGTCCAGCACCGACTGCCCTCCATTCACCACGTCACCGTATCGCTTCAGGAGGTCGTCGCCGAACATCGACGTCAATCCGTGGATGAACGGGAGATAGTCGGGCGACCCGTACCACGCCAGTTGGCCCCCCAGGTGATACGTGTTGAAGAGAGCGGGCGATACGTGGCTCCGACGCATGAACGCCACCGCCCCCTCCACGTTCTGGCTCTCCTGCCGAAACACGGGCAGTGTGGGCACGAGCGGTTGGAAGATACCCGCCGCCACCATCATGACGCCGACCCGATAGGCGAG
>DASYBA010000423.1:0-12025 GCA_036501005.1 Candidatus Xenobia bacterium
TGCTGTTGGAGTGCGTGCCCGTTTCGGCCGGGCTGCCCGCAATTGACCAACGAGCCCGGTACATGTCCTCATATCGCGACCATGGCCGGGTATACGTTGAACCCCCTGGTCCTGACGGCGAGTGAAAAATTCTGCGGCACCGGTGGCATAAAGTGCGTGGAAACGTGTGCCGCCGAATCCCTGGTCGTGAACCAGACCATCCATGGCCTGCACCCCGGACAGCCGCTGCATGTGAACTTCCACACCTGTTCTCCGGTCTGCGTTCGTGCTCAGTGGTGCGGCTGTGGCACTCCTATCCCGTGCCGCATAAGCCACAGTGTTCTTGCCAACGCCGGAGCCCGCATCGGCTTCGGAGGGGCGTGCATCATCCACTGTGCCTTTGTCGCTCGTTGCTGGAATGGTTGTGGGGTTTGCCCCACGCTTGCGCCCATCTGCTTTTGCGTCACGCCCACCGCCTGTTGTCCTTGTCGTTTTTTTGTCCCCTGCACAGCTTGTGCGAACCTTTTGCAGGGCAACCTGAGGGTCCTCGAGTTTGTCAGGGTTGACGGCCTTATCGAAGACCGGACCGGCACGGGCACGGCCGGCGACTCTTTCAGCGCTGTCGCGCAGATGGACCCCACCGTCTCCATCAGCCTCGTCGCCCCGGAATTGAATCCTGGCGGCGCTGCGACTCCGGTGGCCTGCCTGCTGGCGGTGCTTTGCGTGGTCCTGGAGCGCCGAGTCAGGTCCGCGGGTCGGCGGTGACACGGAATCGCCATCTGGCCTGGGTCGCAGTGTGCCTCGTCGCCGCCGGCACGCTGGCGTCCTGGCACAAGCCGGGACCGGTGACCCACCCCCACAGGCTTTCAATCGCAGGGATACGGCTGGGTGACTCCGCGACAGAGGCCCGAGCGGCGCTGGGGGGGGCCACCTGCACAGAAGGACGTGATGGCGGCGGGGCCTGGCTTTCCGCCGAGGGTAGCGACCTCAAGGCAGGGGTCCGGTTGGATGACAGGGGACGAGTTTGCAAAGTGACGGGGTACAGCCTCGAAGATGAAGGGCGCTGGAAGGCCTCCGAAAGAGACAGCTACGACGACCTGGTGAACCACTTGGGGCCGCCTTCGGCTCGAACCGATGACAACGGCACGACGGTGGAGGTCATTTGGTCACCCGCCAGTCTACGTGTCGATATGGTCTCCTACGACGGCAAGCTCCGAGCGGGAGTGTTCCGCCTGGAGGCACCCGCCGCCCCTGACTCAAGCCGCGGGGAGGGGACGCCGTCGACGGAACAGTGACGGACCGTCGTCAGCGGCCGGCCCCCCAGGCCAGAAACCTAAGCTTCGCCTAGTCTTGCGACTTGCCGGATTTGGGCTGCGACGCCAGCGCCGCCTGCGCCGCCGCCAGCCGGGCGATGGGCACCCGATATGGGCTGCAGCTCACGTAGTTCAAGCCCAGGCTGTGGCAGAAAGCGATACTGTGGGGCTCCCCACCGTGCTCGCCGCAGATGCCCACTTCCAGCTTGGCGTTGGCGTGCCGCCCCGCCTCCACCGCCATGCGCATCAACTGGCCGACGCCCTCGGAATCGAGCACCTGGAAGGGATCCCGCTCCAGGATCTTCTTTTCGATATAGACCGGAATGAAGGTTCCGGCGGCGTCGTCCCGGCTATAGCCGAACGTCGTCTGCGTCAGGTCGTTGGTGCCGAACGAGAAGAACTCGGCGTGCTGGGCAAGAGACCCGGCCACCACCGTGGCTCTAGGCAGCTCGACCATGGTGCCGACCTTGTAGGTCAGCGTCACGCCCTTCTCCCTGAGAACGGTCTGGGCCACCTCCTGAACCATGTCCCGGGTAAACTTCATCTCGTTGACGTGGCCGACGCCGGGGATCATGACCTCCGGCTTCACGTCCACGCCCTTCGACTTCAGTTCACAGGCGGCCTCGAAGAGGGCCCGCACCTGCATCCGATAGATCTCCGGATACACGATGCCCAGCCGGCAGACCCGCAGGCCCAGCATGGGGTTGAACTCCTTGAGCGACCGCACCTTGCCCAGCAGCGCTTCCCGCTCCTTTTGCTCAGCCTGGCTGTGCAGCTTGCCGACTTTCGATACGTCGACCTTCTGGTCGGCGAACTTCTGCAGCATGCGCTGCTCCGCCACTTCCACCAGCAGCTCCTCGTAGTTGGGGAGGAACTCGTGGAGCGGCGGATCGAGGAGCCGGATGATGACCCAGCAGCCTTCCATCGCCTTCAGAATGCCGCGGAAGTCTTCCCGCTGCACCGGCAGCAACTGGGTGAGCGTCTCCTGGTAGATCTTCCAGGGACCGGCCAGCTCCTTCTTCAGCTCGTCGAGCCGGTGCTGCAACTCTTCCTTCTTGTGCCCTGCAGCTTCCACCACGTCGAGCTCCAGGCGATGCACGCCTCGCTTCAACCTTTCGGCTTCGGGCGCCGCCATGATCATACGCTGCACAATGGGCAGCCGGTCGGTCTCCATGAACATGTGCTCGGTGCGGCACAAGCCGATGCCCTCGGCGCCGAAGGCCCGGGCCCGGGCCGCATCCTTGGGGTTGTCGGCGTTGGCGTAGACCCCGAGCTTGCGAACCTTGTCGGCCCAGTCGAGGATCAGCTTGGCGTCGCCGGTCAGCTCGCTGGGCGAGACCCGGTCGATAGTCCCCTCCATGACCTCGCCGGTGCTGCCGTCGATGGAGATGGCCTGGCCTTCTTTCCAGACCTTGTTGCCGGCCGTGACCGTTTTCTTTTCCAGGTCGATGGACAGCGCCTCGCAACCGACGACGCAGGGAATACCCCAGCCTCGGGCCACCAGGGCCGCATGCGAGGTCGGCCCGCCCGTGCTGGTCAGGATGCCCACCGATGCCAGCATGCCCTGGGCGTCGTCGGGGGTCGTTTCCGGGCGCACCAGGATGACGGGCTTGCCGGCGGCCTTGAGCTTGAGGGCGTCGACGGCCTCGAAAACCACTTCGCCGCACGCCGCCCCGGGCGACGCTGGAATGCCCTTCGCCACCAGCCGGCCCGCTTCCAGGGCCGCCTTCTTCTTGTCGACCGGGAAGTAGGGGTGCAACAGTTGATCGATCTGGTCGGCGCTCACCCGCTGGATGGCCTCGGACTGCGTGATGAGCCCTTCCTTCTCCATGTCGACGGCGATCTTGACGGCCGCCTGGGCGGTGCGCTTGGCCCGCCGGGTCTGCAGCATGAAAATCTTGCCGCGCTCGACGGTGAACTCCATGTCCTGCATGTCGCGATAGTGCTTCTCCAGGTTGGCGGAGATGTCGACCAGTTGCTGGTGGATTTCAGGACTCTTGTCCTTGAGCGCAGACAACTGGAGCGGCGTTCGAATGCCGGCCACGACGTCCTCGCCCTGTGCGTTGAAGAGGAAGTCTCCGGTCACTTCCTTGGCGCCGGTGTTGTAGTTGCGGGTGAACGATACGCCCGTCCCGCAGTCGCTGCCCATGTTGCCGAAGACCATGGACTGCACGTTGACGGCGGTGCCCAGGTCGTGCGGAATGTTCTCCTTCTCCCGATAGACGATGGCCCGCTCGTTGTTCCACGAGGCGAACACCGCCTGGACGGCCATGAGCAACTGCTCCTTGACGTCCATGGGAAATTCCCGACCGGCCGACTTCTTGACGTGTTCTCGATATTCCGATACCAGCGCCTTGAGCGAATCCGCAGTCAGGTCGCTGTCTTCCTTCACGCCCTGCGCCTTCTTCTTCTTGGAGAGGATCTCTTCGAACGACCGCTTCTTGAGATTCAAGACCACGTCGGAAAACATCTGGATGAAGCGGCGGAAGGCGTCATAGGCGAAACGGGCGTCGCCGGTCAGCTTGGCCAGCCCCTCGACTGTCTGATCGTTGAGCCCCAGGTTCAGCACCGTGTCCATCATGCCGGGCATGCTCTCCCGGGCGCCGCTCCGCACCGATACGAGGAGCGGATTCTTCGGGTCTCCAAAGCCCTTGCCCATCTTCTTCTCGATGGTCTTCACGTTCTCGAGGATCAGCTCGGACAGCCCGGCCGGCATCTTCTTGCCCTGCTTGTAGTATTCCAGGCACTGCTGCGTCGTGATGGTGAACCCGGGCGGCACGGGGAGGCCCATCCCGGTCATCTCGGCCAGCCCGGCGCCCTTCCCGCCGAGCAGGTCTCGCATGGAGGCATTGCCCTCCTCAAAGAGATAGATCGGCTTGGTGGCGGTCGTCGTCGGCATGTTCGTCTCCTTATGGCTCGAAATCGGCGGAGACTTATTCCAGCAGGCGCGAACTACCTCTAAGTGGGAAATTCAATCATGCGCAGATCGTGCGAGGATCGGGTGATCTCGACGGTGTGGCCAAACAGGAACGGATACTCCGTATAGGTGTCGACTGACACGACCCCGTCCGTGAGACTCGAGGTCGCCACCAGCCTTCCATGGATGGGCCCGCCGCGCAGCTTCAACTCCGGGCGTCGCTGCACGCCGGTCACGAAATAGTAGATGGAGGCCGGGTCGGCCGGCGGGTCGGCGCCCTCGTCCCCGGCCCAGGCCGTGTAGGCGTGGGCTGGATAGACAATGAGGCCGCTGGTCTTGTATTGCTCTTCGTGCACACCGTCGACCTCCAGGAGGTGGCGGGAGTTCTTCTTGCGGAGCGGGTGGCCGACATACACCTCGGCGAAAGCCAGGACGGGCGTCGAACCGCCGTTCAAACGGACTTCCATACGGGTAAAGGGAGTCACCCGGTACCCCCGCCCTTCCATGAGGGCCTGCAGCCGGCGGGGAAAGTCCGCGGCCGTCGTGCGGGTATAGTACCCCACGCTCCAGATGCGCTGCCCTTTGACGGCGGGGGGGTTCGAGTTGATGCCGAGGATGGGCTGGTCATGGACGTGACACGTACAGCTCACGAACGAGCCATCGCCCCCGACCGACAAGATGAGGTCCTGACCGGTGAAGTCCTTGTCCTGAATCTCCAAGATGGGCACGACCCGGCAGGCTACTCCACGGCCCTGCAGCGCTCCCACCACCTGTTCCACCGACTGGGTGTGCGCCTTGTGCTCCGCCTGCATGGACGTCACGTCCACCTGCGATTGCCGCAACGCTGTCTCGGCCTCGGCCAGATCGCCCAGCCCCAACTGCCGAGCCGCGGCTTGCAAGCGGGTCTCCTTGCTGAGCACAAGGACCGACTTCAATTGCAGGCCGGGGGCTGCCTCCGCCAACATGAAGCAGACGATTCTCCTTACCGCATGCCATCCCTCCGCACCCACGCCTGCGGCACGCCTTCCATCGCCGCGACCTGGATGGGCGTGTCGAACGCCTGCCCCAGCCGCTCTGCCGTCATCACCTCGGCCGGCGGACCATCAAACAATAACCGGCCTTCCTTCAACACCACCAGTCGGGTAGCGAAGGCGGCGGCCAGATTGATGTCGTGGAGGCTCACCAGTACCGTGCGCCCCGAGAGACTCTCCAGCATCTGGACCGCGTGGCGAATGTCGAGGTGCGAGGTCGGTTCGTCCAGCACCAGAAGCTGCGGATCCTGGGCCAGCACGGCGCCCAGCATGGCCCGCTGCGTCTCGCCCCCCGACAACGCCGTCACCGGTCGGTCTGCCAGCGGCTCCAGTTCCAGCGTGCGCAGCACCTCGTCGACCACTTGACGGTCCTTCGGGGACGACCTGCCCCACAGACTCTGATGGGGCGCCCTCCCCATCATGACGACCTCCCGCACCGAGAAAGGGAAGTCGATGGTGCTTTGCTGGGGGAGGAAAGCCAGGGCCCGGGCCCGGTCCAGGCGGGGCACCTGAGGCAGGGCTTTTCCCCCCCACCGCACCCTCCCATCATGCGGCACCAGCAGTCCGGTCGCGAGCCGCAAGAGCGTCGACTTGCCGGCCCCGTTCGAACCCAGCACGCCGACAAACTCGCCCACAGCCATGGAGAGTGAAATCCCGTCGAGGACGACTCGGGAGCCGTATCGAAAAGTGACCTTATCGATTTCCAGCACGTCGCCTCCGCACCAGCACGAAGAGAAAGAAGGGCCCGCCGAGGAGGGCCGTGACGACGCCGACCGGCAGCTCAACGCCCGGCAGCAGCACCCGAGATGCGGTGTCGGCCAGCAGCAGGAAGGTGCCCCCGGCCAGGGCCGCACCCGGCAACAGCACTCGGTGATCGGCGCCCACCAAGCGCCGGCTGGCATGGGGCACGACCAGGCCGACGAACCCGATCAGCCCACTTACGCTCACCGCCGCGGCCGTCAAGAGCGAGGCGACGGTGACCATCAAAAGCTTGAAGCCTTCGACCGGCACGCCCAATTGGAAGGCGGTCTCCTCGCCCAGCGTGATGAGGTTCAAAGGATGCGCCAACAGCAACAACACGACGGTGCCAATCAAGAGATGTGGCAGGACCACCGCGATACCGGCCAGGCTGGCGTTCGACAGGTCGCCCATGAGCCAGAACAGGGCCTGCTGGAGCTGCTCCCGGGCCACCAGGAGCAAGAATGTGGCCAGGGCCCACACGATCGAGCCGACCACGACGCCGGCCAGGAGAAACGTTTCAACGGGCAGTCGACCGTCGACCCACGCCAGTCGATACACGCCGATCATGGTCGCGACCGCACCCAGGAAGGCGAACATGGTGCGGTCGACGGGCCACCCGGCCACCGTCAGGGCGACCGACAAGGTCGCCCCCAGGGCGGCTCCCGCCGACGTCCCCACGATGTAGGGATCGGCCAGGGGGTTTCGCAACAGGGCCTGGAACGTGGTGCCCGACAAGGCCAGGGCTGCACCCACCAGGAGCGCCAGCAGGGCGCGCGGCAGGCGCAGGGCCCACACGATCTGCCCAGCGTCCGAGGCGCGGCTGTGGGGATCCGATAGAGTTTGCCACACCTGCGACCACGAAATCTCAACGGAACCCAGCTTGAGCGCCAGGCCGAAGGCGACCACGGTGGCCGCGGCCAGCAGACCCAGGCGGATCAGGTTCTTCATCGACCCGTCGCCGGGCGATGGAGCAGGTCGTACAAGAGTTCCAGCCCATCGGCCATGCGAGGGCCGGGGCGCACGATCGAATCTGGCGGAAGTATCGAATACGCCTTCACCGCACCGCACCCGGGGCGAGACTTGAAGGCGGCCACCGTCGAGGTGGTGAGAATCGCCACCGCGGGCCGTCGCGCCAGCAACTGCTCGGGGTCGACCTGGGGATAGCCCGAGACGTTCCCGTAGCAGTTGTCGCCGCCCGCCCGGCGCACCAGTTCGTCGATGAACGTGCCTTTTCCGGCGGTCTGCAACGGTGCCTCGCCGATCTCGATAAAGACTCGGGGACGGGCCGAGGCCGGCAGTGCCTTCTCTTTTGCATCCACCGCGGCCATGCGGGCGTCGAGGCTCCGCAGCAGGGCTTGCGCCTGGACCGAGGCGCCGGTGGCCTGTCCGACCAGGCGCACGGAGGTGTGGAACCCTTCCACGGTACTGGAATCGAGGGCCAGAGTCGGCAGGTGCAGACGGTCAAGCGTTTCCAAGGTCGAGGGGGCCAGCCGGCCCTCCATCACGACCAGGTCTGGATGTAGTTCGATGAGCCGCTCATAGTCCGGGTGCCAGTCACCCACCTTGGGCTTCAGCTTGACCTCGGGCGGGTAGTCGTCGTTCGAGGTGACCCCGACGATGCGGTCTTGAAGCTTGAGGGCATACAGCATCTCGGTAACGCTGGGGGTGAGCGATACGATACGAACCGGGCGGTGGAGAAGAACGAGCGGTCGCCCCAGTCCATCCCGCAGCGCGACGGGTCCGGCCCATGACGGGACGACCAGCAGGAGGCACAACAAGACAAGCAGCATCAGCGATCCATGAGGGGGTAGGCCGTCGTGATGGTGTCGCCGTCCGCGTACCCTTCGATATTGACGCCGCTTTCCGACGTCCCTTCCCAACGAGGGCTCTGCCCCCCAACCGCTTCGCCGGGGGCCCCCCCGGCCCGTTGATGGCGATAGCTTAAAAGGGGCTTCCGTCTATTCCAGGCGCTGCGGATCTCGGCCAGGACTTTGTCCGGGGGCCAGGTGTCGGGATAGAACGTGCTGGGCTCCGGCTTCTCCACCCAGCGGCCCTGGTCGTTGACTTCCACCCGCGCCTGGTACACCCCGTGGCTGTCGGGGGCGGTCTGGGTGCCTTCGATGATGCGGGCGTGGCCGTCGCCCGTGGCTCGGACATGGAATCCGGTCGCTTCTCCCCGGCGATTGATGCCGCCCTGGAAAATGTGATCGTATCGAATAGGCGGGGAGCCATGGTCGTCGGGCAGCGCGGCCGGCGGGGGAGGCGGAGCGACGTGGGCGCCAGTATCGCAGCCCGCCAAAAGAAGAACGAGGAGCAGGGCGAGGATCACGGTCAGTCGTCGAACCCTTCAGCTTTCAGGCGGGTCTGACGCTGGCGGGAGAACGCCGAGGTCGCGGCGGTGAGGCCCAGGGCGGCCAGCGCGGCCGTCGCCCCCACGCCCAACCCGGCCAGGAGCCGGTCCTGGCGTCGACTTCGTTCCAAGGCATCGGCATACGGCATGCGGCTGAACGTCACCATGGAATAAAGGGGGATGAACTGGTCTGGGAAGAGCCGATGCAGCATGTTCTCGGCCTTTTTCTTGGCCAGGTACTTTTTCGATACGACGTGATCGCGCATTTCCTCGAAGTTCTTGAGCGACAGTTCGCTCAGCGCGTCGGTGTTGCGCTTGCGCTGGAACTGGTAGTGACGGAAGGCGGCCCGCACGTTGCTGGCGTTCTGCAGGGCGGAAAACAGCACGGAGCAGTCCTCGAAGGCCGCATTCATGCCCTGGCCGTAGAACGGTACGACCGCATGGCAGGCGTCTCCCACCAGCACCACGTCGCCCTCCTGATGCCACGGGGCGCATTGACACCAGGCGAGGGGACTGGTGGGATTGTGGCGGAAATCGTCGGCCAGGTCCGGCAAGTGGGGGAGGGCATCGGGAAAGAACCGTTCGAAAAACGTTTTGACGGCTCGGTCTGAGTCTAGTGCGGCAAAGCTGTGGCGGCCCTCCCACGGCAGAAACAGGGTGCACGTGAACGAGCCGTCCAGGTTGGGCAGGGCAATCAGCATGAAGTTGTGGCGAGGCCAGATATGGAGGGCGTGGGTGAAGAGCAGGTGGTGTCCGCCCGGGCCCGCCGGGATGGTCAGTTCCTTGTACCCCCAGTCCAGGTAGACCTGACTGAAGCTGAAGCGATCCATGCGCTCCAGGTGGTGTCGCACGGCACTGTGCACGCCATCGGCCCCGATGACGGGGCCGGCCGCGAGGATCTCGCGAGGGCCGCTGGGGGTTTCGAAGCGCAGGGTTCTATGCAAGTCCGACAGCCTGTGTTCGAAGTGGGTTCGAACGTGTCCGGTCTTTTCAGCCGCATCGAGCAGGAGCACGTTGAGGGCGTGGCGCGACACCGAACGGATGGCCTCGTAGGGATGGATGCTGTACGGCTGCAGCGTCTCGCGCCCTTGCTCATCGTGGATCATGCGCCCCTGCATGGGAATGGCCTGCTCCAGCACGGCCTCCTGCAACCCGACTTCGTCCAGGGCGGACAGGCCGCGAACCGACAGGGCCAGGTTGATGGAGCGGCCGCGGGGCACCGCGCCGACCCGCATGTCGGGGCGGCGCTCGTACAGGTCGACGTCCCACCCCTGCCGGCCAAAGTACACGGCCAGGAGCGAGCCGGCCAGGCCGGCGCCGACGATGTGAAAAGGCTTCATGGGTCGGGCAAGTTTGGGCAGCCCGCGGTCAACTCCTGGTTGTGGCTGGGATCGCGTCTCATGGGGTCGGGCCGCGCCAGCGACACGCCTTGAGGTGGACGCGCCCGTCGGGCCGGAAGGGCACGCCTTCACCATCCAGCCGGTCGCGTTGAAGGGGCGCCGTGCCTCGCAAGACGCCCTGGCTGTTGACGACCCGGTGCCAGGGGACGGGCGACTTGTCGGGCAGGTTGCCCAGGGCCTTGCCCACGTGGCGAGCATAGCCGGGCCAGCCGGCGGCGGCCGCGATGTCGCCGTAGGTCGAGACCTGGCCTTTTGGGATGCTTTTGACCAGGGCCAGGACCTCTTTTTCGAAGACGTCCTTGCTCAATGCAAGGCAAGCCCTTTCTTGTAGAAGAGAAGCTGGCTCGAGAAGCGTCTCGTCCTCTCCACCAGGGCGGCCTGCTCCTCGGCGGTCATGGGCGTGAAGCGCGTGGCGATCTCGGCGTTCTCGACGACCTCGTCCGGCGCGGCACAGCCAATAATGGCGGTGGAGATAGGTTGGGACAGGGCGTATCGGATGGCGTCGTCCATGGAGAGTCCCACCTTGGGGGAGAGCAGAAAGCCTCGGAGGGGCACTTTCATGCCGATGATCCCCATGCCTTTCGCCACGGCTTTCGGCAGGGTGTCGGAGAGAAACGAGTCGTGGTGCGGTTCGACGGGATTGACGGGGAGGAGCACGGTATCGAACGGATAGAGGTCCAGGGCCTGGGAGAGGACGGTCGGGTCGTAGTGGCCCGTCACGCCGACGAAGCGGACCTTGCCGGCGCGGCGGGCCTGGTCGGCGGCTTCCAGCGCGCCCCCAGGGCTCGACAGGATGTCCAGTTCCTGCGGCTCTCGTACGTCGTGGATCTGCCACAAATCAAGATGGTCCAGGTGCATGTTGCGCAGCGTGGTATCGAGGTCGGCGATGGCGCGGGCCGCGGTGCGTTGCGCCGTCTTGCTGGCCTGGAAGAGCTTCTGGCGGGTCTCCTTGGGCAGCTTTCGATACACCAGCCCGTAATAGGACTCGCTGCCGGCATAGGCGCGGGCACAGTCGTAGTAGGTCACGCCACTCTGCTGGGCCTGTTCGATCACGGCCTGGGCGGCGGCGTCTTCACCGAAGGTGCGGAGAATGCCCTCGCCTCCCAGTCCGAAGATCGAGACGTGGACACCGGTCTTGCCCAGGGGTCTGGTCGGTAGCATGGGATGTTCCTTTCTTACAGCAGGGCCTCGTGTCGGAAACGGTCGACGGCCTCGACGAGGGAGGCTTCGAGCGGCGGTTGACGGGTGGCGGCGGCGGCCATTTCGATCTCTTCAGGTTGCCGGGCGCCTACCAGGACCGACGCTATGCGGGCGTCGGTGAGGGGATATTGAATGGCGGCATGGACGAGGGTGCCTCCGCCCAGGCGCTGCGACAGGAGGGCGGCTTTCTGGCGGTCTCGTACGGCCTGGGCGTCGCCTCGAGTCCCCGTGGCCTTGTTGGCCAGCGCGCCCCCGGCCAGCGGGCGGGTGGCCAGCACGGCCATGCCCTGTTTCGCGGCCCGCTCCAGGAAGCCAGGACCGGGGGTGCCAGGGAGGATGGTGTCCTGGTGCAGCAGGCTGTACTCGATCTCGCAGATGTCGAAGCCTCCCGAGTCGAAGAGGGCCTGGACCCCCTGGGCGTCGCCCCAGGCGGTGAACGCCAGGCATTTGACGATGCCCTTCTCCTGCCACTTCTTCAGGCAGTCGAGGTAGCCCCCGGGGCGCAAGACGGCGTGGCTCGAGACCGACCACAGGCCCTGGGGTTGGTGGAAGACGTAGCGGTGCAGGCCCAGGATGGGGATGTGGTCGATACGCAACCGTTCCAGGCTGGTGCGGATGGAGGCTTCCATCTCCCGCTCGACGTCCCAGGGTTCTTCGGCGGCAAAGGCCAGCTTGGTGGAGATGACCGTCTTCTCCCGCTCCTTCTGGGTGAGGGCCTTGCCGACCAGGGCCTCGGAATCGCCCCACGCCGGCGAGACGTCGATCAGGTTGATGCCGCTGGCGAGAGCCTTGCGGATGGTGTAGGTCGCCGCCTGCTCCTTGACCCGGCCGTAGTCGCCGCCGATGCCCGCGCCACCCAGGCCGACGGAAGTGACGTCGAGACCCGTGCGACCGAGGGGGCGGCGGGGAAGTAGAGGCATGGGGGGCGCGGTTCCGCGGCCCGAGCGGAAACCCTCTAGGAGCCTGTCCTAAGAACTCTACCGTAAGTAGAGATGTGTGGCGAGGAGATTTGATCCAGCCTCCGAATTCTTGAACATCTTTCAATCTCCGGGAGGGACGATGCTCAAGTATAAGATTTACCGACCATATTCCCA
>DASYBA010000424.1:0-4603 GCA_036501005.1 Candidatus Xenobia bacterium
CAGAAAGAGGGCATTCTTCTTGAGGGTGGGCAGCCGCTGCTGAAGCCACGTGGGGCCCCAGCCCGACTGGTACACGGGGTGCATTTGCTCGTCGCCGACGATGTTGCCGACGATGAGACCCATGTCGAAGCGGTGGGCCGCCACCAGGATAAGCCCGATGGAGGTCAGCAGGAGGGCCGGAATGGCCAGCATGGGCAGATACTGCTGGGCGCCGACGGCCACTTCGGGCACCATGTCGAACCACCAGGCGGCCAGCGGGTTGAGGTTGAGGAACACGGGCGGGGTGGTGGTCTGCACCGTCACGGCCGCCACCACGGTGTCAAAGAGGGGCGTCAGGATGAGCCACGCCGCCTTGAAGATCCAGCCTCCCACGACCGCCTTCGATCGGTTCTGGAACAGGGTCGACAGGTACACGCCGGAGGCCGCCGCAAAACACCCTGCCAGGGCGGCGATGACCACCGTCGAGAAGGCTGGCCAGAAGAGGCCCGGCTCGAACAAGCTGGCGATCAGCACGGTGGGCGCCGTCACCAAGAGGACCGAGCGGAGCACCAGGAACTCGGGCACGAGTTTGAGCAGCAGCACCTGCGGAGCCGACAAAAGCGTCAGGCGCAGAAAGACGAGGGTCTTCTTCTCCCGCTCCACGGCCAGGGCGGTGATGGCTGAGTTGCCCACCAGCAAGGCGGCACAGAGGATCATCACCAGCGAGCCGAGGGCGACCGTGGTGCATGGGCAGACGCCCAGGGCTTCGGGCCCCAGCACCCCGAGGGCAAACAGCCCGGCGGCCCCGAGCAGCCGGGAACGGTCGGAGACCCAGCGGGGTCCATGGGCAGTGGCAAGTTCGACTTGCCGCTGCAGAATTGTTTTCACTCTGGCACCTCCCGTGTTGCGACATGCGGGGAATCTTGGGTTTTTCGGCCTGGGATGCCGCTCATGCCTTCCATGGACGCGACTTCTCCAGCTTTATTCCACTGTACACGATTTTCGGTCCGGATTCACCCCCCTGCATCACAGGGAGAACATCAGGTTTCGTGAACCCCACGCTCCATGCGTACCCTTGTGCTCTGTCTTTTGCTCCTGGCCGGGGCGGTAGCCTGGGCGGCTACACCCGATCCCTTCGGCAACTACGATCCCATGAACGGGGTCAGCCTGGTGGTTCACCTGCGCGAGGCGACCCAGGAATCGGTGTGGGACTCGTGCGTCGCGGCTGACGGATCGTGCTGCGTCGTGCTGGGCGGAGGCGTCCCGGTCGAGTTGCCCCGCGACCGCATCGCGCCGGAGAGGCTCGACAAGTTGATGGCCGAGGCGGCCAAGCTAGGCTTCTTCAGCCTGCCTGCCCGTCCGTCCGGCAAGTTCGAAACACGCTACCTGGTCACGCTCCAGCTCGTGCACGGCGATCAAAGCAACACGGTCGTCGGGTATCCGGTGACGGACCCGGTCGTAGGCCGCCTGCGAGCGGAAGTGTCCAAGCTCATTCCGGCCCCACCGGTGCCGGACCGCGGTTAGAACCTGACCTCCATCTGGAAGGAGAAGGCGCCGCCAGTCGTGGCGGTGCTTTGCTGCAACGCGGCGGCGTGGAAGGGGGGCTGGCCCAGACGCTGCTGCAGTCGGGCCAGCCGGTCCAGGGGAGCGGGTCCCGACGACTTGCCGGAGAGGTGCACCGTGGTCGCATCCAACGTTTCTTGATCGATGGTCACGCCGGGCGGCAGCCGGTGGTTGACCGTCTCGACGAGGGCCGCGACTCGGGCGGTGGAGGCCTCCTTGATGAGCGTCCGCCGCGCCTCCGCCTGCTGTCGGCGGGCGGCCAGTGCCGACACTTCCGCGTCGCTCGGGTGTTGTCGAGCCAGCGTCGCCTGCACCGCCTCTGCCTCGCGCCGGGCGGCGGCAGACAGCCGGTCGAGCCTCCAGGTGTACCCCCCGCAAAGCGCCAGCGTGAGGAGAAGGACGACAGCCGCCCTCAGGGGATAGCCTTGATGGTGTTCTTGGCGCCGTCGTCGACCCAGTTGGGCGGAGTGGGGTAGGCGGCGCGGGACCACAGCAGCGTGTTTCCGCCACCGGTCAGCTCGATGCGGGGCGGCTTCGTGCCGTCATACGGGCCAGCCAGGACGATGGTGTTCTCGTCACCGCCCACGTTGCAGTTGGCGAAGCCTTTCTGGAACGTGATTCTGTTCCGCACGCCGGGCACCAGGATGCTGGTCACCTTTTGCGTCGCCGTCAGCTCGTTCTTGCGCCCCCGGATGTTGAGAGCTTCGCACTCGCCGGTCACTGTGACCTTGCAACTGTTGCCGTTGATGGTCACGTTGAGATGATCGCCCTGGCAGGTCTGCGTGACCTTGCTCTTGTTGATGACGACCCAGTCGTCGGCCAGCGCCGCGGTGCCGACGAGAGCAGCCAGGGCGAACAGATGCCATGGTTTCATGAAGACGGTCCTCTTGCAGTTGAAGTCAGGGCACGTTCGCCTCAGCCGGCGCTCCCCCTCTTACTTCATGCCGAGTTCGTGAAAGAGAAACGCGTAGATGTCGGCCTGTTCTTCAATGCGATCCAGGACGCTGGTTCCGATGCCGTGGCCGGCGTGCATGTTGACCCGCAACAGCACAGGTTTTCCCGAGCTCGTCGCCGCCTGCAGGGCGGCCGCCATCTTCTTGGAGTGGTAGGGGTTCACCCGGCCGTCGTTGGCCCCCTCGGTCAGGAGGATGGCGGGGTAGCGCGTGCCGGCCTTGACGTGGTGGTAGGGTGAGTAGGCGTAGAGCGCCTTGAACTGCGCCGGGTCTTGCTCGGTGCCGTATTCCGTGACGTTGAACGAGCCATTGGCATCGTGCTCGACCCGCAGCATGTCGTAGATGCCGACCTGGCTCACCACCGCGGCAAATAGTTCGGGATGCTGTGTCAGCGTGGCCCCCATCAGCAATCCCCCGTTGCTGCCTCCCTGGATGGCGAGGCGGGCCGGCTGCGTGTAGCCCATCGCGATCATGTGTCGGGCGCAGGTTGCGAAATCGTCAAACACGTTCTGCTTGTGGGTCAGGTTGCCCTCGAGATGCCAGCGGTCGCCGTACTCCCCGCCACCCCGCAGGTTGGCCACCGCATACACGCCGCCGTGGTCGAGCCAGATGCGCAGGTTGCGATTGAAGTGGGGGGTCATGCTCACCCCGTAGCCACCATAGCCGTAGAGCAGCGTCGGGTTGTGATGGTCCAGCTTCGTGCCTTTCTTGCGAATGACGTTGAGGGGCACCTTCGTGCCATCCTTGGACGTAGCGAACTCCCGCACCACTTCGGCATCGTCGAAGTTGACCGGGCTGGTGGATGCCATGGCGGTCTTCACGGGGGGATGGCCACGGTCGTATCGATACCAGGCAGGCGGCGTCAGATAGGTCTCGGCCCGGTAGAGCACGCCGTCCGCACCCGTTCGGACCACGCCCGAAACTGCCGAAACCGGGGCGACGGGGACGACCGAGGCGGCCCCCGTGTCGAGATCGACACAGCGAAGACGGGACGGCCCCCCCAGGAGATCCACCACGTACAAGCGGTGGTCGGTGGGGCACAGTTCTTCCACCACGCCGTCGCTCTGCGGCACGACGACCTGGCGTGTGTCCTGCTTCAAATCCAGGCGCTCGACCTGGCCTCGAGGCGTCCCGTGCCGGGAGATGAGAAAAAGGTCGTCGTGGAGGCCGAACTCGGCGTGCACCACCCGATCGGCGAAATGCGTGAGCTGACGCCACTGGCCATCGGGGCCCAGCGCCAGGTGCTCGTACTCGCCGCCGTCGCCGTTTTCCACCTCGGCCAGCGTGTATTTCCCATCGTGCGACGACGACAGGGCCACCTCGGCAATGCGGGGGAAGTCCTGGCCTACGGCGTATGTGTCCTTACCCGTAGCCAGGTCGTGGAACCAGACTTGCTGATAGAAATCGAGGTCGGCGTCGGGGCGCTCGCCGGCCTTGGGGTAGCGAGTGTACCAGACCCCGGTGGCGTCGCCATTCCAGGCCACGCTGCCGCCGCCCGTCGGGCGTTGGACGTTGGGAATCGGGTTCGAGAACTGCTGCCCCGTGTCGACGTCGTAGAAATACAGGGTTCCGATCTCGCTGCCGCCCTTCGACATGGAGACTGCCACCCGGCGTCCGTCGTGGGAAGGGACGAAGAAGTCGATGGCGGTCGTGCCCGCCGCGTCGATGGCGTTGGGATCGACCAGCACCTTCTCACCCGCCGCATCGTCGGGCGACGTGCGAACGCCGAGCACCGGCTGGCCCTGCGGGGGAACGGTGTGGAGCACGAAGTAGCGCCCGCCCTGGCAGGCGACCTCGCTGTAGGAAGGGGACTCTTTCGCATACCAGCCGGCCAGGCGGGCCTTGATGTCGTCTCGGCCCGGAAGCTTGGCCAGCCACGCCCGGGTATAGGCGTCCTGCGCCTGGGTCCAGGCCTGCACGGCCGGGTCGGCCGCGTGCTCCAGCCAGCGGTAGGGGTCCGAGACCGGCACGCCCTGGTAGGTGTCGACGACGGGATGCCGGGGGGTAGACGGCGTCGCCCACGCCACGCCCATCACGCACGCCAGGGTCAAGGCCAGCCGTTTCATCGGAAGTCGCGGGCGACCTTGTCGAGGCTCTCGAGCACCTGC
>DASYBA010000425.1:0-2201 GCA_036501005.1 Candidatus Xenobia bacterium
TGAAGCTGTCGTGCATGGTCGCGGCCCCCTGGTTGACGGCCAGTCGCACATCACCGCCCGTGACGGTCACGACGCGCACCTGGGCCTCGCCGCTGGCGATCTCAGGCCGTACCGCACGGCCGATCGCAAAGTTGTGGTTGATGGTGGCGTGCCCCATCGGAAATTCCATGTCGATGGTACCGGCGCCCACCCGGTTGGGCGACCACGTGGCGGCCACGTCGCCCAGCACTTTCATGCTGAGGTGCTGGCCGTCAGCCGCTTGCGCCAGTTGTTCGATCTTGATGGCACTGTTGTCGGCCAGGCGGACTGTCGACCCATCCTGGAAGGTGGCCACGGCTTCTGCGTTGGCAGCGGTACGGACGGCGTGGCCGGGTTGCAGGAGCACCGAGCCCTGCACCTTTTCCCAGTGCCCGTCGGCCGATTGCACTTCGACCACCCCACGGGTGGCTGACAGTTTTGCGGTTCCCACGGCGAGCTGCTCGTCGGCTTGCCCGGGCAGCGGAAGGGTCAGGGTCATTAGGACCGCGCTGGATGCCAGTAGAGCGTTGACCAGCCTGAATTGCTTCTTCATCTGCGACACCTCGTTCTGCTCGACGACACACCGCCGGCCTCTAGTGGTTCCAGGATACCCCTAGCCCATCCTGCCGCGCCGGTTCGTCTATTGATTGAATAAATATATCGGGAACTTTCAGGTCCGGCAAGGGGCCGGCAGGATACCGTCGCAGCGCCGACCGTCTACCGCCAGCAGGACTCCGAGGCCCCAGCGCCAATGATTTTCGCCACATGAGGCGCCTAGACACCCGATTCTTCAAGCTCGCACTGCTGCTGGGCCTGCTCTGCGTTCTGCCCGCCCACGCCCAGGCTCCAGTGCTGCCCCAGCTCCCCTTCCTCCCCACCAAGTCGGTGGCCTACCTGGTCGTCAACGACCGCCACGACCCGGCCCAGGTCAACATCGTCAAGCAGATTGCTGCCGTGGTCACCGATCTTCGCAACAGATACCCCAGCATGACGAAAGACAAACTGCCCGTCATTCGCTATTTCTGGGACAAGCCCGACGAGCGGGCCTACTGCGAGAAGGTCCTGCACATCACCGGCAAGGACCTGGTGTTCATCGGCATTGCGGCCACCAACCATGAGGGCGCGGTCGTCAAGGTGCTGTACCGGGTCAATGCGGTGCAGGACCCGAAGTCACAGGGGTACGCCGTGTTCCAGCAGGTCTGTCTCAGCCTGGGCCTCAACCCGGAGGCCTTGAACGCCCACCCCAAAGCCCCCACCAGGCAGGTCGAGAACGACAACGGCCGCATCGGGTTCTCCAGCTTTTTCACCACCGACGCGGACGGCAACGTCCAGCACGACTTCAAGACGACCGACGGTGCGGTCTGTTTTTCGCTCTTCGTGCAGAACATGACGACGGACCGAGCGCATAGCCATCACATCCAGGTCGACGTTCTCGATGCGAACGGCAAGCCTGTGCTTCGTCCCCTCGGCGGTCTGCTCTCGCTGGCCAAGGATCAGCAGTGTCTCAGTGAAGACGTGCTGCACAAGGCCGACGTCAAGGGCAGCAATGGGTTCGCCATCAAGGACACCAAGCTGGGCGCCGAGCCCGGCAACTATACCGTGAAGGTGAGCCTGGACGGCCAGGAAGTCTACCGCGACAAGTTCACCATCGAGCCCTCGGTCGTCAAGATCGCCAACGGCCAGCTCGGCGTCTTGCAATGCTTCGTCGGCGACGACCAGGGGGTGGCCCGCACGTCGTTTACGCCGACCGATACCGGGGCCTTCGTGTTCATGGTGCTGGAGAACCTGGCGCAGGACGTCAAGCACGATCACACCATCGAGGTGAAGTGCGAAGATGCCGACGGTCACTCCCTCGGCCGAGCGCTGGGCGGGGCCTTTACCGTGGCGGCGGGCGAGGATCTCAGCAAGAAGGAGTTCCCGGGCGACGTCGATCCGACCGGGGGCAACGGGGCTCTCATCAAGGGCGCGCCGCTACAGGATCGCCCGGGCGACTACAAGTTCGTGGTTGAGCTGGATGGGGCGGTGGTGAAGGAGCTACCCTTCACCATCAAACCCGCGCAGCCGTAATGCTCACCCCGGGCAGTATTCTGCACGGCCGCTACCTGGTCGAGAAGCTTCTCGAAGAGGGCGGCATGAGCGCTGTCTACTCCGCCTGGGACCAGGCCTTGCACTGCCGGGTCGCA
>DASYBA010000426.1:0-2954 GCA_036501005.1 Candidatus Xenobia bacterium
CCCCCGACTTGTCTAGTACAAATGTACTAGACCATAAGACTCGCTTCCATGGATCTGTATCGATTCGGATGCCGGTTCAGCCCGAAAATTCGAAAGGCCCGGTGGTCCAACCACCGGGCCTTTCTGGCTACTTACCCATCAAAGTGTCGAAGAACCGCGCGGCCGTGGGCAGCAGAACATGCAGCATGGCTGCGCCGCGCCGGACCTTGACCACCTTGCCCAGGAGCTCGTCATCCTTGATGATCTTCGTGCCCAGGCTGGACTTGACCTCGAGGCATGCCACCCCGGAGAGGCTCCAGGCCTGGTGGACCTTGCACAGTTCACCCTGGCCACCGACGATGCACAAGACCGCGTCCCCCGCCTTCAAGCCGTCCCTGCCCTGTCTCTTGACCACCGCCATGTCACCCTTTTTCGCCAGCGGGAGCAGGTTCATGTGGGTTACCGGCACGTCCATTTTGCCGCTCTTGTCCAACTGCTGCCTAAGCGTTCCGTCCATGGCCTCATCCTCGTTTCTGTTTCTCCCCCACACCATTATGGACGAAAAAAGCGAACGTCAAATCGGTCAATAGTCGTATTTTACTGGACTATTTGTAACCCCCCGAACAATCTAGTACAGACGTACTATGCGCGGCGAAGGTCGTCACCCCCGTCTCCCCCGCCGCCATTGGGCGTCGGAGAAGGCGCAGAGGCCAGTTTGCCCAGCATGCTGTCCCAGCCCGTCGCCTTCGGCATGTCGAGCCCTGAGTAGGTGGCGTCGCCGCTGGACGGGGTCAGGTTGACCGTCACGCCGTGGGCGTTGGGGTACTTGCTGGTGTCGTGCTGCTCGGCGAAGATGACTTTGCCGATGGCGTCCTTCACGCCTTGGGCGGCCTTCTGCACGCTGGGATCGGCGTTGCCCTTGAGGTGATCGGCAAAGTCGTACAGGTCGCTGGTGTCGTAGAACGCTTGCGAGTCCGATGCCGCCTGGGCGACGGAGCCCAGCGAACCTGACGACGCCTTGATGGCGTCGGACAGACCCTTCTCGGCGACCGTCATGTTGGAGACCTGGCTCATGTCGAAGGCGGACAGCGTGGGGAGGTCACCCTGCACGGCCGTGGCACTCTTGACCACTGCACCGGCGAAGTCCTTGGCCGTGGTGTCGGCCTTCATCAGCAACCGCTGGTTGAGATCCTTGAGGGTGGCAGCCGACACCACGGTGGTGTACGGCCAGCCGTTGCTGCCCTCAGTTTCTTCCGAGGCCACCATGTAGTCGCAGTTGTTTTTGAGCTGCTCGGCGACCTCGGCGTTGGCCATCAGGCAGGCGTCAAAACCGACGATGTCCATCTTGGTGCCGGTCGCATCCTGGGCCTGCTGCAGGCCGCTCTGGATGTCTTTCAGGCTCATGAAGGCGCCGCCTGCGCTGTCGTCTTCCACCGCGCCCCGCCAGCCGTCGCCGTGATCGTTGATGACCACCATGTAGTGGTTGGCCGGGTAGTTCTTCACACCCCACTGGATGAAGTCAGACAAGGTCTTGGGGTCAGCCATGTTGACCGTGCCCATCGGTTGGACGGCCGGCGAATCGATCTTGCTGGCATTGCTTTTCTTGACGTAGTAGCGCGTGCAGCCGTCGGTGCCGCCGGCATCGAACTGCGACACGACGTTCATGCTGGGCGTGGAGCCGACCTTCTGGCAGTCGACGACGTTCTGCACCTGGTTGGGCAGCAGGTTGTTGTCGGCGGCGTTGTAGAGCAGGATGGTCCAGTTGGCCTTGGGCGGGGCCTGCGGATCTCGTCCCCGGTTGAGTTGAACCAGGTCGCCCGAAGCCGGCGCGGCTTGCGGTGCCTTGGAACGCTGTGATTGAACCGGACGAGGATTGATCGCGGAAACCATTTTTCTTTGCTCTCCAATCGAAGGGCGCGGTGAATACGGCCCGTGTTGTCTCAGGGACTCTTCTTGGCCCGAAGTATAGCGTTAACGGCCTGTTACTTTTGTTGCCGGATTGTTAACGCTTGTGGAGGACATCGCCCGGCTCCGGGCCAATAGAGGCGCCCCATGAAATTGCACCACCTGCTTCTCGCTACCGTCGCTCTGACCGGCGTCGCCCTGGCCGACAACCCGCTCCTGGCGCCCAGCGACCTGCCTTTTCACGCCCCCCGCTTCGACCAGATCAAGGTCGCCGACTACCAGCCCGCGCTGGAAGAGGGCATGAAGCTCCAGGCGGCCGAGATCGAGACCATCGCCAACAATCCGGAGCCCCCCACGTTCGACAATACCCTCGTCGCCATGGAGCGCAGTGGCGCGGTACTGTCGCACGTCGACATGATCTTCGAGGCCATCGTGCAGGCGGACAGCAGTCGGCAACTGGAAAAGGTGCACGCCACCGAAGCCCCCCGACTGGCCGCCCATCAAGACAGCATCTACCAGAATGCCAAGCTCTTCCAGCGGGTCCAGACCGTGTACGACCAGCGAGACAAGCTCGATCCGGTCAGCCAGCACCTGTTGGAGATTACCTATCAACTGTTCATCAAGGCCGGTGCGAAGCTCCCGCCCGACCAGCAGGCTCGCCTGCGGGCCCTCAACAAGGAGGAAGCGTCTCTATCGACTCGCTTCCACGACCGCCTGCTGGCAGACACCAATGCCCACGCCGTCCTGGTGACGGATCGAGCCGAACTCCAGGGGCTCACTGCTGCCGACCTCGCCGCCGCCCGCAACGCCAAGAAGAAAGGCTGGCTCTTCGCCCTCGAAAACACCACCCAGCAGCCCATCACCACGTCGATGGCCAATGCCGCTTTGCGCCAGCGGGTGCTGTCCGCCTCCGAGTCCCGGGGCGATCACCCTGGCACCAACGACCTGCGGGGCGTCATCACCCGGCTGGCGAACATTCGGGCCGAGCGCGCCCACATGCTGGGGTACGCTTCTGCCGCGGCGTTCTATCTCTCGGATCAGATGGCCAAGACCCCCGATGCCGCCGAGAA
>DASYBA010000427.1:0-2826 GCA_036501005.1 Candidatus Xenobia bacterium
GGCAAGATGTTCAGCGGCCGCGTCGTCAACATCAGCCTGACCGGGATGCGACTGCAGATCACCCGCCCGGTCAAGGAAGGCGCCGCCCTGGCCATCAAGTACGATACGGCTGCGTCGTACATCTCCGCCAAGAAATTCGACGTCGACACGGTTCATACCCGGGTCGTGTGGGTAAAGCGCCACAAGGGGTCATCCCAGGTCGAGATTGGCGTCACGTATACGGATGCCAACGAAGTGCTAGGCCGGTCGTGGATCAAGCACGCGCTTCGCCAGTTGGGCTTCGATCTCCAGCAGTTGATGGATCGCCGCAAGCAAATGAGGTTGGATGCCCGCTTGACCGCCGGGCTGTCGCCCGCCGACGACGGCTGGTCCAACGCCACGCCCGGCACGGTCATGAACCTCGGGCCGCACGGTTGCTACCTGGAATCGCGCGCACCGTTCCGCGTCCACAGCCGGCTCCGCCTCATCCTGGGGCCCCTGGTGGCGTTGCCCCAGTTGACCCTGAACGGCCGTGTGCTGCGCTGCGACAAGGTGCCGGACGAGCAGCGTTGGAACGTGGCGCTGCAGTTCGAGACGCCGAACCCATCGGGCCCGCTCCTGGAGCGCTATCTCATCTCCCTCATGACCGACGAGTCTTAGCCGCCTGTGTTTCGCCGCGCCCGAGCCTTCTTTGCCGGCCTCGCCATGTCTCTGCTTCCGCTGGCGGCGGTCATCTTCTTGACCTCGGTCTGCATCTCGGTGGGAGGTCTCTTGTGGTTCGGGTTCGTCGGGCCGCTCTACGATGAGGCCTACGAATCGGTCCAGCCGGTTCTCGTCCCTCCTACCATGGATGTCCGCCAGGCCTGGTTCGGCACGGTGGGAGACGCCTGGCGTCTGTTGTTGTCGACGTCGCTGCAGGATGTGGGATGGATGCCCAGGGCGCAGGTCGCGGTGCCCAAGGTGGTGGCCTTGACCTTTGACGACGGGCCCTATCCTCTCTACACGCCGTGGCTGTTGGCGCTGCTGAAGCAGGAGCAGGTGCCGGCCACGTTCTTCGTCATCGGGCGAGACGCTGAGCAGAACCCGGAGCTCATCCGCCGCATCGCCCAGGACGGTCACGAACTGGCCAACCACTCCTACACGCATCGCACTATGGTTCGGCTGAGCGAGGCCGAGGTCGCCGAAGAGCTGCGACGCACCCAGGACTTGATCTTTCGCCTGTCCGGGGTGAAGACGTACATCATGCGGCCGCCCGGCGGACGCATCAACGACGACGTGCTCAACGCCTGCAAACTGCTCGACCAGACCATCGTGCTGTGGAACGACAACCCGGGCGACTGGCAGGCCTACGATCCCAACCGCATTCACGACTGGATCTTCAGGCGCCTGCCGGAGGCTCCCATGGTTCTCCTCCACTCCGGCCGGCTGGGCACCATTCACGCCCTGCCCGGCATCATCGCCGACTTCCGGCGCCAGGGGTTCCGCTTCGTGACCGTCAGCGACTATGCCCGGTCGGTGCATCAGCTCTTTCCTCACGCGGCGGGCCCGACCGGCTTGCCGGTGGTCTCGGCCCGCTGAAGAGGGGCTTTGCAGGCCTTGAGTAGAATTGGGCCTCCAGACCACTCGAATGGAGTCCATCTGCCTTGGCAGGATCTGCCAAAGTACTGGGGCTGCTGGCGTTATGTCTCGGCTCAGCCCTGTCCTATAACGGTTATCTCTTGTATCGGGCCTTCCGCTATGGCGGCACGGAGTCTTTCTATAGGGTTGTGCTCAAGTCCGACTTCAAGTCGACCCTCGCCGATCTGCGGTCGGTGAACGGTGTCGCGGTCTCCGTCACCGACAAGGTGTATTACAAACGGCACAACACCGGACGCTGGTGGCTGGGCGAGGAACTGGACAACGAAATCGCCAAGGTCATGCAGTCGCAACTGCGGGCCCTGCACTATAACGCCATTATTGAACAGTTGGATCAGGGCAGGTCGGTGGTGCATCTGCCCGGCGACTACCCCTCGGAATCGGCCGCCTCGAGGGCGCGCCGCGGGGTCAGCTCGAGAGTCACTTCGGTGGTGACCCTGCGCGTCGTGCCAGCCTTCCACGCGGAAAAGACCGAGACCGAGGTGGTGGATCTCACCGTGCCCGATTCCGAACACCTGCATGCCGTGCAAGCCGTCGCGGCCCGGCACAATCTGAACCTGGAGTCCACTTCTCCCGAGTAGTGATTTCCGGCGCCGTCCGGCGGGTATCGTATAAGCAAGCGAAATCGTCGGAGGTCAATCGAAATGTTGGATACCATTCTGGTATTGCTTGTCGTGCTATGGATTCTGGGCATGGTGTCAAGCTACACCCTGGGAGGCTTCATCCACATTCTGCTGGTGCTGGCGGTGGCCATGCTGCTCATCCGCATCATCCGGGGCCAGAACCCTTTCTAATTAATTCACAAAGTTCACACCCTGGCAACATCTGCTCGGGGCCGGTCGGGTAAGCTGGAGGCCTGATGACGAGCATCACTCCGTTGACACCAACGCCCCCCATGCGGCCTCCCGCGCGGCCCCCGACCTTCAGCGAGGAGGGAGACAGCTTCCGCCGAACGGGCCACGCGCCCAACTGGTCGCCGGCCGCCAGGGAACGTCCCAAGCAGGCGCCCGGGAAGCCGTCTCGAGAGTCGTTCGCGCCGCCTCCACCTCCGACCCCCATGGCGCAAGCCCAGGCGGTCGTGGCGCAGGCCCACGCGCTCATCAGCCAGATGGGCAACTCCAATGCGCCCATCGGCGTCCAGCAGGCGCAGCAACTGGTCGCCATCATTGATGCCACGGCGGGGCAATTGATGGCGATTGGACAGGCCGGCGG
>DASYBA010000428.1:0-5178 GCA_036501005.1 Candidatus Xenobia bacterium
CGACGTGAAGACGCTCTATGTGGTCGAGCAGTTGGGCATGAAGCAGCAGGATGGAGACGCCCATCCGTTATCGGGCATGACCGACCCCAACGTGCCCACCATCATCCTGGCGCATGAGGCCCTATCGGATGCCACCTGGACCCGTAAGCTGATCCATCACGAGACCGGACACCTCTTCGACGGCATGTTGTCAGGGGCCGCCGTATCGACCACGGCTCGGGGCTCCGACGGGCGGCTTCTCTTCGGGCAAGGTCGGCCTATCGAGGACAAAACCCAACCCGTCGACGTGTCGAAGGCCGACTGGACGGATTCCTACTGCAGCACGTCGCCTTGCGAGGATCTGGCGAACACCCACGCGCTGGTCCTGGAGATGCGGACGGCGTTCAACCAGGCGAACCCAGGCCACGACCTGCTCCTGGAGTCGCCCCAACTGACGAGCGCCTTCCTGTCGATCGCCCTCGGCCGCAAAGCGGAGGCCGTCGTGACTCGATACCAGCAACTCCTGCGACCCGAGCCGGCGGGGAACTGGATGCTCTGGTCCCCTGCCCTCTTCACGAACACGGCTATTTCATAACCTTTGTTCGATATGTGAGACCGAAGTCGGGTACAGATACGTACCTTTGTCCATTTCATAAGGCTGTCACAAGTGAACGGTACGGTCCCAATCGTCGCCGGGCGGGAGTCGGAGCCCCTGAAACTCGCCATTTGTCAGATTGGTTCGAGCGCGACCACCGGTATCTGGCGGGTCAGACCCCGAGCATACTCGTCGTATGGAAACATGCTCACGGCTTTCTGCCACATCGCCTCGCGTTCGGCGCCCTCGGTGTCTCGGGCCCGCATGCGCTTCACCTCACGGCCAACCTGCACCGTTACCTCGGGGTGGGCCTGGAGGTTGAAATACCAGGCGGGATGGTTCGGCTCGCCGGCGTTCGACGCAATGAGGATGTGCCGCTCTCCATCGGGCATGCCCTGGATGCGGCCGCCGATGAGGCCTCCTGAGACCCGGTACAACCACGGATGGATCTTCCAGAAGAGGACGACGGCAGGCGACTTTCTGACAGCCGGCATGGGCTACGCCGTGCGCTTGATGATGTGGTAGCCGAACTTCGTCTGCACCAGGCCGGATGTCTCGCCCGGCTGAAGCGCGAAGGCGGCGGCTTCGAATTCTTTCACCATGGCACCCTTGCCGAACTTGCCCAGGTCGCCGCCGTTGGCTTTCGAAGGGCACTCGGAGTTCTGCTTCGCCAGCGTTTCGAAAGCCGTGCCGCCCTTCAGGTCTCCCAGCACCTTCTCACCCAGCGCCTTGTCCTTGACCAGGATGTGCGAGCACCGAACCTGCTCACCGCCCTTGAACAACCCACCCATGGATCGTCACCTCCCGGCGCCGCACTTCCCGTCTGGCACGCCTAGCACCTTTCTGATGGCGGCGGGCAACAAGCGGTGTTCCATGGGCAGGAGGCGGCTGCGCAGCGTTTCAATCGTATCGCCCGGTAGGACCGGCCGGGCTTCCCTGAGGATGAGCCGCCCCCGATCGACCTCCTGGGTCACCCAGTGGACACTGGAGCCGACATACGAGACGCCACGTTCGAGGGCATCCTCCAGCGCGTGCGCCCCCCGAAACACGGGGCACCAGGAACCGTCTGGCAGCTCCACCGTATCCTGGGACGGATCCTCCGGCAGCCAGGCCGGGTGCAGGTTGATCACCGGCAGGTCGGTCAGGAACGCAGGGCCGAGGATGTGCATCCAGCCGGCCAGCACCACCAGGTCGGGTCGGCAGGCCCGCACCTGCAGCGCCAGATTGGCATCGTATGCCTCCCTAGAGTGGCCCCCAGGGCGAGGGCAGCAGCACGCCTCGATGCCGGCGCGGCGGGCCCGCTCCAGCGCATAGGCTTGAGGACGGTTGCAGAACACCCCGACGACCGCTCCTGGAAACGTCTCGATGATCGCGCCCAGGTTCGACCCGTTGCCGGAGGCCAGCACCGCCAATCTCACTGGGCGGCGGTGAGGGGAGGTTTCTGGGCGGGTTCTCCCGCTTCCGTCCCCGGATAGCGGCCCGTGAAACACGCCTGGCACAGCCGACTCGGGCCGTGCCGGGTGGCCTGAATGAGCCCCTCCAGGCTGAGGTAGCCCAGGCTGTCGGCGTCGACGTGCTGCTCGATCTCCTTGACCGTTCGCTGCGAGGCGATGAGCTCGGCGTAGGTGGCCGTATCGACGCCATAGAAGCACGGGTGGATCATGGGCGGCGACGTGATGCGCACGTGCACCTCCTTGGCGCCCGCCTCCTTGAGGAGCTTCACGATGGCCCGGGTCGTATTGCCTCGCACGATGGAGTCGTCGACCACCACCACCCGTTGTCCCGCAATGTTTTCGACGAGCGGATTGAACTTCATCTTGATGCCCTGCTTGCGCATGGCATCGTCGGGTTGGATGAACGTGCGGGCAATGTATCGATTCTTGATGAGCCCTTCCTTGTAGGGAATGCCGGCCGCCTCAGCATAGCCGATGGCCGATGGGATGGCCGAGTCGGGCACCCCCAGAACCGCGTCGGCCTCCACCGGATACTCATGCGCCAGGACGCGGCCCATTTCGACTCTGGCCCGATAGATGGAATGCCCCTCCATGAGACTGTCGGGACGGGCGAAATAAATGTATTCGAAAAGACAGAAAGCTTCTCGGGGGGGCGCCGGCGATGGGTGGGAATGCAGCCCGCTCTCGTCGATGACGACGATCTCGCCCGGTTTCACGTCTCGCATCCAGCGGGCCCCGACGGTGTGCAGCGCGCAGGTTTCGGAGGCCAGGACGTACGTGCCCAACTCCATCTCGCCAATGCAGAGGGGGCGCACGCCGAGGGGATCGCGAAACCCGACCAGGGCGTCTTTCGTGCATAGCACTATCGAATAGGACCCCCGGCACATGTTCATGGTCCAGCGAATCTTGTCGGCCAGCGCCTCACCGGGGGCCACCGCCAGCAGCCGAGCCACCAGTTCGCTATCGCTGGAGCTGACCAGCGGCAGTTTGCGGGCCTGCACTTCTTTCGTCAGCTCCTGGTAGTTGGTCAGGTTGCCGTTGTGGGCCAGCGCCATGGGCCCGAGATGCGTCTTGATGAGGATGGGCTGCGCGTTGAGCACGTTGCTGGAGCCCGTCGTCGAGTATCGATTGTGGCCGATGGCAATATGGCCGACCAGCCTTTGCAGGATCTCCGGGGTGTAGACCTGAGAGACCAGCCCCATCTCCTTGTAGCACTCGACCGTAAAGCCGTTGGCGCAGGCAATGCCCGAGCTCTCCTGGCCCCGATGCTGCAGGGCGAAGAGGCCGAAATAGGTGCTGGCGGCCACGTCGTGGCCGGGGGCGTAGATGCCGAAAACGGCGCAGGCTTCCCGGGGCTTGTCGTCCATGTCATTGACCACACTATCCATGTGGGGCTTCTGCGTCAAGCGGCCAGGATGTCCTGTAGACGAGGCTGAACCATTTCCAGTGTGAGTGCCGAAGAAGCCCTGACCGAATTCCAACGCCGCCCGCCTCCCCGCCAGGTGCGCCGCGGGGTCCGCACGGGTCCACCTCCTGGACCAGCCGACCCTCTCGAAATACCCTCAGGGTACGGCGGGCATGGTCAAGGTCCTCGCCTGGCGACCCCGGCTGCTGGCGTCGGGAAGACCGGCGCTGGGCGACGTCAGTTCGGTTGGCAAGGGCATCACCTATCGATATGAGGTCGATGGACGCATGTTCAATGTGATCACCTGAGCGACCGTCCGGTCGCGCTGCTGAGCCTTTTTGGGGTGACGTGATGCGGCCCGGAGTGTGGTTTTATCGCTGGATGGCCGGGGGTACAACATCAAGGACAGAACCTTGGAGGGAAGGACTTTTGAGATGCCTGGCAAGAAGCATTTGAAGGGCGTGGGTGCCAAAGAGCAACACCAATACGAGCACATCAAGGAATCCGCGCAGAAAGAGGGCCGCTACGGCAAGCGCGCCTCGGAGGTCGCCGCCCGGACCGTCATGAAAGAGCACGCCGAAAAACACCACAAGAAAGGTCAGTAAGACGTTTATTCGATACTATTGACCCGACGCCACTTCTGGCACGACCACAGACCTACGATGGTGAAACCCACGCTGTTCAACAGTCCGTGGGTTTCCGCCATTTGAGGAATCGTCAGGGCGTACTGAGGCAGCATGGAACGGGCAGCATAGCTGATGGCCAGCAGCATGGCGCCCAGGCCGCAGAGGGCGGAGACCGTGGCGCCCAGGCGGGCCAGACCTGGCAGGTCGTCGCGAACGGGTCCCAACAGAAGGAGGGCCAGTCCGAAGAGACAGCTTCCCAGGATGGTGCCGGAGACCAGTTCCAGGGGGACATTACCGAGAATGCCCAGCGCGACCAGGGGCGGACCGGCAGCAATGCCGATGGCGAGAATGCGATAGAAGCGGGGGTTCGACAACGCTCGGCCGATGGCCCCAGCCAGGCACGGGGCGAGGCATCCCGCAAAGTGGAAATGGACCGCGGTGAGGAGCACCAAAGGCTCGGTGAAGCCGAGCAGCCCGTGGCCCCAGCGGGAGGCGATGAGCCAGATGGCGCCCACGGGGAGATAGGCGAACCCCACCGAGAAAAGAGCTTCTTCGAGGCGTCGGGGCTTCCGATACACGGCCCAGGCCATGAGGAGCAAGGCCTCCACCAGCCATGGCACGGCCAGGGCGGTCGATAGAGAGCCCGGGGGCCAGGTGAGTGAGAAGACCGCCAGGAGGCCGGCCGGGAGCCAAAAGGCCTCAATGGTTCGGAAGAGCGGGTGGGGCCCATGGACGTAGTCGATAGCCAGGGGGATGCCGACGAGGATGGCCAGCCCTAGAATGCGGGCGATGCCATCCAGTTGCCCCTGGATGGGATGCACGGCCATCCAGAACACCCAGGCGAGAGCCGCCGCCGCGCGCATGGGGTCAGCGGTAGCGAAAGAAGTCGCCGACCGTGACGCTGAACCCGGGCAGGGTGACCCCGCCCGTCAGGGCGTCGTTCTGCCCCACGCTCAGGAAGCTCCCGTGCGGCTGATACACGATGACCCGCCGGTATAGCGGATCCGCTACCCACACCAGCGTGCTGCCGCTGGCCAGGTACTGCTGCACCCGCGCTTCGATGGCCCCCGGCGGATCGTTGTCGTCTACGATCTCGACCGCCAGGTCGGGGCTCCCATT
>DASYBA010000429.1:0-3007 GCA_036501005.1 Candidatus Xenobia bacterium
GTCGCCGCACAGCGTTCGGGACGCTGGGGTCGAAGGTTCAAATCCTTTCGCCCCGACTTGACAGAAGCCAGAGGACCCTCCTCTGGCTTCTTGGCGTGACGAGACCCCGGCATGGGAGGCCGAAGGCCGTTCCATGATTGGACCACGGAGTCGCAACGAAGGAGGGGCGCCAGCCACCTGGTTGGTCTTAGCGCTGGCGCCCCGACTGAGCGCGACATCCGCCAATGGCCGCTAAAACGACAGCGCAGCCTGGTCGCCGCACAGCGTTCGGGACGCTGGGGTCGAAGGTCCAAATCCTTTCGCCCCGACTTGACAAGAAGCCAGAGGCTTGCCCTCTGGCTTCTTGCTTTTCGTACGAATCCAAGGAAGGACAGCGGGCGTTGTATAGACTCCTCAGGGCAGCCCGGCCAAGTACATCCCCTCGAACGAGGGGGCTCCCTTCCGGATCCAGTGAGGGCCCCGGTTAGCGCAGATTCAGCCGGCGTTTCAGTTCTTCGTACTCGGCCGGGCTCATGTTCTCACGGAGCTTGTCCAGGCTTTCGTCCGCCGTCGTCTTGCGCTCCTTGCCGTAGGACTTGCGAGCCTGCTCGCTGACTCGATTGAACAACTGCCGCATGTGGTTGTTGTCGATGGCGTCCCGGTTTTCAAAATAGTAGATGGCCGCCTCGCCCAGCCCGTAGGTCCAGCCATACACCAGCGGCGCGCTGACGAGCTTGCCGAGGATGGGCACGAAGCTGGCCACCACCACGGTGGTCACCTGACCGGCGACACTTACCCCGCATGCCGCGGCAATGTAGGACAGCACCTTCTCGGGCGGGTCGTCGATGTCGTAGATGCGGGCAATCTTCAAGACCATGGCCGACTGGATGGGAATGAGGAAGACCAGGTCGGCAAACGGAATGGGCATCAAAGTCAGGCCGCCGGCCCACAGGGCAAAGCTGCGCACCAGCGTTTGCGAGAGATCCCGTTTCTGGTCCAGCATGTGGATCTGCAGGGCCTGCGTGACCACGCCCGGGGTGGTCGGCGTATGCGGTGTATGGGGCGTGTGCGACGTGTGCGACGGCGTCGTGGGGCTCTGCGGTGGCGGGGTCATGCCGACGAACTGGCCGGGCGTATGCACCGGTGGCCGATACGTGGACGCCGGCGGTGGCGGCGGAGGTTCTGGGGCTCTGGGGTTCGGATTCTCGTATCGAATGGTGCGGCCGGTAGTCTTCTTGACCGGGCCCGGGCGGCCGTAACCAGACCCCGCATCGTCGGCCGGGGTCGGGGGACGATAAGGCTGCGCCCGCGTTGGCGTCGGGGGTGGCGGCGCCGTGGCTCCGGTCGGCGGTGCGGCGGTCTGGCCGGGCTTGCGGATACGGAGTTGCCAGCCGCACTTGCGACAGAAGCGAGACCCCTCGGCGACCTGGTTATGGCAGTTCGGACACTCTACTGTGGACACTGCTGGCCTCTCACGGTACGACTCCTGACACGACCAGGCCGAGACCGGCGGGTCGAGTCTGGATGTTCTTGAGCCCGGCGATCTCCCAGCGGCGGCGGGCCGACTGGGCGACCATGCTGTAGTTGGCGAGGGCCCATCCGGAGGCGACCACGCCGCCCGGTCGGGTGACCCTGACCATCTCCTCGACGTGGCACGGGGCGTTCTGCGTGATCACCAGGTCGAAGGACCCGTCGGCGTACGGCAGCATGGCGGCATCGGCATTGACGAACGACACCCGGTCGGCCAGTTTGTTCTGGTCGGCCTTGCGCCGGGCCTCGTCCAGCATCGGTCCGGCCAGGTCGACGCCCACCACCTCGGCCTCGGCAAAGAGCGACGCCAACTGGAAGGCCCCGTCGCCCGTCCCCGTGGCGAGGTCGAGCACCTTGTGGGGGCCCTCCCCCAGGACGTCCTTCACGATCTCCCAGTGCGGGTTGCCTACCACGCCCAGCGATGTGCCGTACTCGTCGTAGTAGGGGGCCACCAGGCTGAAAAAAACGTGTAGGAGCGCCTTGAGCACGCTGGATTCGCTGACCGCGGGAAACCGCAGGGAGAGGCTCACAGCCTGGCTCATCAGGTAGCGCACGGCAGGTTGGACGTTGGACCACGACACCCCGGGAGGATTCCCTTGCGGTCCGGGGAACTCCTGTCGTGCTTTTCGGCCCCGGGCCTTTATTCACGCGGAGGAACACATGGCGACACTGGTACTTTTGAGACATGGCGAATCGGCTTGGAATCTGGAGAATCGCTTCACGGGCTGGGTGGACGTCCCGCTCTCGCCCAAGGGTGAAGAAGAGGCCAGACAGGCGGGCGCAGCCCTGAAGGGGGTCCACTTCGACCTCGCCTACACGTCCAAGCTCAAGCGGGCACAGGACACCCTCAAGATCGTCTTGCAAGTCCTCGGCATCACGTTGCCGACGCAGCAAGACCAGGCCCTCAACGAGCGGCACTACGGCGACCTGCAGGGCCTCAACAAGGCCGAGACGGCGCAGAAGTTCGGCGACGAGCAGGTGCACATCTGGCGGCGGAGCTTCGACGTTCCTCCGCCCAATGGCGAGAGCCTGAAAGACACGGCCGCCCGCACGCTGCCGTACTACCATGCCCATATCGAACCCGACCTCAAGGCCGGCAAGAACGTGCTGGTGGTCGCCCACGGCAACAGCCTTCGATCCATTGTAATGGCTCTCGACCACATGACGCCGGAGCAGGTGGTGGCCCTCAACCTGGCCACCGGCGTGCCGCTGGTGTACGAGTTCGATGCCAGCCTGCAGGTCACGTCCAAGAAGCTGCTGGCGTTGTAGAAGTCATGAAGACGCTGGAGGCCTACCTCGAGCAGTACGCTGCCGAACACACCAAACCGGGCACCAAAGTGACGCACATGATCGGAATACCCATGATCGTGGCCTCGCTGCCCTGTGCCTTCAAGAATCCGCGTCTGGCGGCGGGACTCTTCGTGGGCGGCTGGGCCCTGCAGCTCCTGGGCCACAAGATCGAAGGCAACAAGCCGGCCCTCCTCGACGATCCGTTCTA
>DASYBA010000430.1:0-2968 GCA_036501005.1 Candidatus Xenobia bacterium
GCTGGCCGATGAGCTGCCCGGCCAGGGCGGCGCTGGCGATCTGGCGCAGCCGGACCTGCAGTCGATGGCGATCGGCCGGCATGCACTGGGCAATCTGGTTTTCGATCTGCTCAACCTGAGCGTAAATCGCATCTTTCTGAATCGGCACGTTCGGTTCCAATTTCACTACTCGGGTTGATTGTAGTCATGCGGAGGGGGGAAGCGACACGGAGACGCGTGCGCCGGCCGAAGCCGGTGAGGTGTTGTGAATGAGAGTTTCATACGGTGAAGGCCTAGCGAGCCACACCGGCTCCGAGTCATGCGTTGACGATCGTAAGGTCGCCGACGAAGCGTTGACAGGAGTACGTGCGGGCTGGGTATCGAGCCACGAAAACGTTTCATCCGGAGCGCCGACGACTTGCGTCCTTCGGAAGGCAATACCCGGCGGATCGCCATCGCAAGATCCGCCAGGGCTCCGCGGGGTCTTAGACCCCATGCACGCACGCAAGCACCTCACAAGGAGGGACAACCCCTCCGTACGGAAGCCGGGAGATCCCAGGCTCGGCCTGAACAACAGGCCCGTGCCGACAATCCGAAAGGAGTAATGCGGCGATGAACGAGACTGGGAAGTCGGACAAGCCCGTAGTACCTGTGAAGTCCGCGAAGATGGATTACTGGGAGTTTCACCAGTGGTACGTCGAGCAGATGAAGGGAAGGGGCTTGGCCAAGGACAACGAGCAGGACGCCAGCGATGTCCTGCTCCCAGCCGATCCAGCAAAACAGGTCGATCGGACCCTGAGCCGCTTAGAAGAGGGCGATGCCCTCGACCAAGACCTGCACAGTGCGCTGGAGAGGGTACGACAGGCAGCCTGTCGTGATAAGCAGAGGGAAGGCAAAGCCTCCCCGATGAAGTTCACCTCACTGTGGCATCACGTCTACAACGTCGAGCGTCTGCGGGAAGCGTATCTGGCCTGCAAGCGGAGCGTGGCCCCAGGCATCGACGGACAGACGTGGCAGGCGTACGGAAAGGACCTGGAGAGCAATCTCAAGGATCTGTCCGAGCGTCTGGCCAAAGGAAGCTACCGGGCCAGGCCGGTCAAACGGGGATACATCCCCAAGGCAGACGGCAAGCTACGCCCCATCGGCATCCCCGTGCTGGAGGACAAAATCGTCCAGCGCGCTGCCGTGGCGGTGTTGGGCGCCGTCTACGAGACCGACTTCCTGGGCTTTTCGTATGGATACCGCCCCGGCCGCAGCGCCCATATGGCGCTGGACGCGCTGGCGGTGGGCATTCAGACCAGAAAGGTGAACTACGTGCTCGACGCCGACATTCGCGGGTTCTTTGACACGCTGGACCACGAATGGCTCATCAAGTTCATCGAGCACCGGATCGCAGACCCTCGCGTTGTGCGTCACATCCAGAAATGGCTGAACGCCGGCGTGATGGAAGACGGCAAATACATGGAGCAGGAAGAGGGCGTTGCACAAGGCGGCAGTGTTTCACCGCTATTGGCCAACGTCTACCTGCACTACGTGTTTGACCTGTGGGCCGAACAATGGAGAAAGACGCAGGCGCGAGGTGACGTGATCATCGTGCGTTACGCGGACGACTTCGTGGTCGGCTTTCAGCATGAATCGGATGCCGGGCGGTTCCTGGAAGAACTGCGGGAGAGATTCCGCCAGTTCAACCTGGAACTGCATGCTGACAAGACGCGGGTGATCGAGTTCGGGCGCTTTGCGTCTGAGCGGAGAGAACGCCGCGGCAAGGGCAAGCCGCAAACGTTCAACTTCCTGGGCTTCACGCATGTGTGTGACAAAACCCGGGAGGGATACTTTGTGGTGCTCCGGCGGACCATGGCCACGAAAGTGCGTGCCAAGCTCATGGCCCTCAAAGAGAAGCTATGGGATCGCATGCACGATGCGGTGGCCGACGTTGGCAAGTGGTTGGCATCGGTGCTGCGCGGACACGACCAGTACTATGGCGTGCCCCGCAACAGCAGGATGCTCAACCGATTCCACGACGCGGTGAGACGACTATGGCATCGAGTGCTTAATCGCCGAAGCCAGAAAGGGTACGTCACCGAGGCGCGGATGAGCCAACTGGTCAAACGATTCCTGCCGGCTGCGAGAATCCGTCATCCTTATCCGGCACAGCGCCTGGCGTCAGTGATCCAAGGCAAGAGCCCGGTGCGGTAATTCCGCCCGCCGGGATCCGTGCGGGGGGCGGCGGGCAACCGCCGTCCCTACCGCGACAACCCCGCCCTGCGGCGGGTCATCGGGCTGGAGGAAGGCCAGGGCATCCCTGACGCCTGGAACATGAGCCGTTTTCTGGAAGTCCTGGGCCAGCCCCAGCACCTGGCGTTGATCGAGGCGATCTTCGGGCAACTGGTCGGCCGCCTGGGTCAAGTGGTGGGCGACCTGGGCCGCGATGTCGCCGGCGACTCCGCGGCGCTGTGCGGCCGGCCCGGCAAATCCCCCGACGACGCGGCGGGCGGGGAACCCGAGGGCGCAGAACCCGCAGGCACGCCGCTGCCGCAGCCGGCCGGCGGCAAAAAGGAATACGAGGACGACGCCGGCAAGGTCACCAAGGTCTACGAGTGGTTCGGCTACAAGTTCCACCTCCTGGTGGACGTGAAGCATGAGGTGGTCGTCTCCTGGCACGTCACCTCGGCGGCCGGGGAGGGCAGCGGCGACTCCTCGGTCCTGCCCACGCTGCTGGGGATGGCCGGGCGGGTGCTGCCGCCGGGGCGGATGAAGACGCTGGCCTACGACAAGGCGGCGGCTCGACTGAGCCCCTCGACTGCGCTCGGGGCAGGCTCGCCGAAGTCCGACGACGAGAAGACGCACGAGCTGCTGAACGGGCAGCAGGTCAGGCCGCTGATCCAGGTCCGCTCGATGTGGAAGGGGAAGGGCGAGCCCGAGTCGTTCGACCCGGAGGCTCTCGACGGGCGCCTGCTCCCCGGCCACGACGGCAACAGCAACGTGGTCC
>DASYBA010000431.1:0-4329 GCA_036501005.1 Candidatus Xenobia bacterium
GCGTATCGACAACCATGACCTGCGGGCTGTGGAGCTGGCCAGCTATCGCCGGCAGATCGGCGTCGTCATGCAAGATTCCCTGCTCTTCTCGGGCACCATCCTGGAGAACATCGCCTTGGGCGATCCCGAGCCGGACTTCGATCGGGTGGTGCGGGCTGCCACTCTGGCCGCGGCCGCCGATTTCATCACCACCATGCCGCTGGGGTATGGCACGGTGGTGGGAGAGCGCGGGCTGTCGTTGTCGGGGGGCCAGCGGCAGCGTGTCGCCATCGCCCGGGCGCTTTACTCGGAGCCGCGCATCCTGGTGCTGGACGAGGCGACCTCCAGCCTGGATCTGGAGTCGGAACGAAGCATCCAGAACAACCTGAAGCGCTACATGACGCATCGGACAGCCATCGTCATCGCCCACCGGCTCAGCACGGTACAGGAGGCGGACCTGATCGTGGTCATGGACCACGGGGTGGTGGTGGAGACGGGCAAGCACGCCGACCTCATCGAGGCCAAGGGCCTCTACTACTATCTCCAGAGCCAGCAGTTGCATCTGTAACGAACCCTGCGCGTTACAGGGCCGGCATCTCCCTATAGTCAGCCCGCCGTACCAGGCGGCCGATGATGTTTCCCACATACGCCTCCTACGGACGCCCGGCATTCCTCTGCCTGACCGTGCCGAAGCGCGGGCAGCCTCCCCCGCCCGCCGGCGCTTGTGACGTCCAGCAGGCAGGTGGACGTCACGGGCGGCGGCTGACGGACAACGAGGGCGGGAGGGGCCTTTCAGTGCCAGGTGCCGCCCTGCGAGAGATGGGTGCCGAGGAGACTCTCGAACGTCTCGACGATGCGTGTCTCAATCGTATCGAACCCCGTCTCGGAGAACACCGGGCGCAAACTGTTGCCCATGTGCACGCTGATCCAGAAGCGGGCCGCCCCGGCGTGCGGAACTTCCCGCACCTTCAAGCTGCCCGGCTCGGTGAAGAAGCCCGGCCGATCCACCGCCTCGGTGGGCGTGAAATCTCCGGTCTGGCCCGCACAATTCGACATGGCCACCGGCGTCGCCCGCACGTGCCATGCCACCGCCACCTGGACGGTCTCCGTCAGCTCCTGCAGGTTCGTGGGCAGTCCGTCGACCTCGAACAGCACCCGGCGGGGCACCCCTTCGCCACTGGCTCGCAAGTCGTAGTTGACCAGATCCGCCAGCAGACCCTCGGCCGCGTACAGATCGTCGACCGGAATCTTCCGCCCCGGCACTTTGATCGTCCGGCTGGGCAAGTGCACCACGCTCGCCCCATCCCGGTCCAGCACCCACAATTCCCACGGCTCGGGCACCACGCCCAGCGTCTCGACGATGGAAAAAAAGTTCTTCAGCCCCTCGAAGGGCGGGACATACGTCGGCGACGACGGAATCAACAGATGCGTGTACGACACGGCCCCCACTTTGGACACCGACACCCCCGAGTCCCCCCGCTATCGCCACCCGGACGTGTGTGGGATGGACGTGCCCATCCTGTATCGCGACGACGCCCTGGTGGTCGTCGAAAAGCCGTCTGGCATGCTGGTGCATCGCAGCCAGGGCTCTCGCGACCCCGTGACGGTCATGACGTTTGTGCGTGACGTGGTGGGAGCCCACGTCCACCCGGTCCATCGGCTGGATCGACAGACCAGCGGGCTGCTCATCGTGGCCCTGACCAAGGACGCCTCCCGCATCCTGTTCGACAGCTTCCAACGGGGGCGGGTCGCCAAGCGCTATCTGGCCATGGTCCACGGTCAACCGCCTCGCCAGGGCCGTATCGATACCCCGCTGCTGAAACACAACGGCGCCTGGCAGGAGGCCCTCACGGAATTTGTCACCCTGCAAGGCCACCCCGACTGCAGCCTTCTCCTGGTCACGCCTACGCAGGGGCGCCGCCACCAGATCCGCCGGCACTTCCAGGGCATCGGCCATCCCCTCTTCGGCGACGACCAGTACGGACACCCCGACGGTGCCGATCGGCTTGCCCTGCACGCCTGCGAGTTGCAGTTCCCCCACCCCGCCAGCGGCGACATCATGAGCTTCGCCTCCGCCTTGCCCGCGGATTTGTGCGACATCTCACAATAAATTTTAACGAAATTGCAATAAATTGTTCACAATTTTTTGATATGATGCGGAGTAATAATGGACTGTGGGGCCCCAGCCCTCAGCGTGCAAAAGGAGATCTTGCATGAATTCCCTGCCTTCCTTCTCCAACAATCCGGTCGGTACTGGCGGACCTCCCGCCGCCTTCGGCTTCACGGGTGCCACCACGGCGACCAACTTCACCGCTCCCGCCGCCCCGGTCAACACGGGCGCAGAACAGATCGCCAACCTGCTGCAGACCAACATCAGCATGGGCATGACGTGGCAGCAGGGCCTGGAAGATTTCAATGAGGGCATGCAGGGGTCGCAGAACCTCAACTCGTTCTGGGGCACGCAGAACACCCAGTTGACAAGCTTCGAGAACAACTGCCAGAGCATCGAGAACCAGGACTACAACACGCTGACGACCAACGGCACGGCGCCACCGCCGCTACCGACGGTGCCGACCGGGGGCACCGACGCCCAGGGCGCCTCGACCGGCCTGGATCTCAATGCCATGTGGGCCCAGGACAACGCGGCCTTGGCCCAGTTCCAGACCGAATGCCAGCAGAGCCAGGCGGCTCAGACCGCCAACGACCCGTTCAACAACCTGCTCACTGAATTCAATAACGGCAGCCTCATCGGCAGCAACGGCTTCGCGTCTCCCCCGACCACCACCCCGCCCACGACCGGTTGAGCCGGGTCGACGAATATGTCCGCACGAGCCGTGCCGAATTTGAGGCACGGCTTGCTGCTTTGGTGGAGATCCCGACGATCAGTGCGGAACCAGAGCACCAGGGGGACGTCCAGCGGGGCGCCGACCTCGCCGCGTCGTTCCTGCGGGACATGGGCGGAACCGCCGAGGTGCACCCGACCCCCCGCCACCCGGTCGTCCTGGGCAGCCTGGGAGACCACCCGGGCGCGCCGACCGTTACGGTCTACAACCACATCGACGTGCAGCCCGCCGATCCGACCGAGTGGCACCATCCTCCGTTCCAGTTCGTCGTCGAGGGTGACCGCTACAGTGGTCGGGGGACGACCGACGACAAGGGCCCTGCCCTCACCGCCCTTTTTGCCGCCCGCTACTGCTATCGACAAGACCTGCCCCTGAACTTCCGCTTCCTGTGGGAGCTGGAAGAGGAGATCGGCAGCCCGCACTTCGACGGCTTTCTGCAGGCGCACGCCTTTCCCACCGACAGCGTCCTCGTCTCCGACACCGTCTGGATCGCCCGCGATCAGCCCGCCTTGCCGTTCGGCCTGCGCGGCTGCCTGCAGGTCCGGCTGCTGCTCCAGACCGGGCAGAAGTCCACCCACTCCGGCACGACCGGCGGCGTCGCCCGCAACCCCATTGGAGAGCTGTGCCAGGTCATCGACGCGCTCTACGATGCCCGCACCGGCGAGGTGCACGTGCCGGGCTTTTATGACGAGGTCGCCCCCCCGACCCCCGAAGAGCTGGCCGGCTACGACGGCTGCGGCTTCGACCTGGAGCGCTTCCAGCAAGTCTACCAGTTCCGCTCCGTGCGGGCTGGCGATGCGCGGGACGCGGTGCGGCGGCTCATGGCCCGCCCGACCTTCGAACTGCACGGCATGGTGGGCGGCTACACCGGGCCCGGCGTCAAGACCATCGTGCCTCACCAGGCCGAAGCGAAGCTCAGCATGCGCCTGGTGCCCGACATGTCGGCCGCGCGCACCCTCGAACGCCTGCAGTCTTTCATCCACCGGGTCAACCCCGACGTCGAGGTGGTGCACGAAGCCACCTTGCCCGTCTGGTCCGGCGATCGGCATAGCGCCTTCTACCAGGCCGCCGCCGACGCGCTGGAGGCCGGCTTTGGACGCCGGCCGGTGCTGGTGCGGGAAGGGTGCAGCATCGGGGCGGTGCTCAGCATGGCCGAGCGGCTGCGCGCCCCGGTCGTCCTCATGGGCCTCTCCCTGCCCGAGCACGGCTACCATGAGCCCAATGAAAACTACGACTGGGGCCAGGCCTCCGGCGGCATCAGGGCCTTCGTCGACTACTTCCAGCGGCTGGCTGCCATGCAAAAGGTGAGCGACGGCGCTAATCCGAACCAGGGGAAATGCTTGCTGGCAGACTGATCTCCTGGCTCCTCCTGGTGGCAACCACCGTAGCAGCGACCGCGGGCCCGCCCGCCGCCGTGCACGTCGAAGGCATTCCCGACATTCCCACCGACATCCCGGAGGCCACCGCGCCCTACCAGGATATCCGCAGCGCCGCCTTCCAGGACTGG
>DASYBA010000432.1:0-3825 GCA_036501005.1 Candidatus Xenobia bacterium
GCTCTCGACCCGCTTTACCGTGCCGAAGCGGCCGTCGAAAATCTGCAGCCCAGGCCAGGTGCGTTGCAGCGCGGGTACCAGAAAGGAGAAATGCGTGCAGCCGATGACCAGGCCTTGCGCCCCTTCGTCGATGGCAGGCCCGAGCAGCCTCTCCAGCACTTCGGTGGTCTCCAGGTCGCCCCGCTCGACCTGCTCCACCAGTTGCGGCGCTGCCACGTGCCATACTTGCTTGCCCGCCGCCTCGGACTCGCACAGTCGGCGATAGCGCTCGTTGGTGACCGTGCACTGGGTGCCCATCACGATGAAGCGATCGACAGTATTCGCCGCCGGTTTTACGGCCGGCTCCATGCCCACGAAGGGCAGACCCGGAAAACGCTCCCGCAAGGCGGTGATGGAGGTGACGGTGGCCGTGTTGCAGGCCAGCAGGACCAAGTCCAAAGGCTGCTGCCGCAGCCTCTGGATCAACTCCGTCAGGCGGTCGACCAACTCTGCAGCCGACCGAGGCCCGTAGGGGGCGAAGGCGTGATCGGCCAGGTAGAGCGTCGAAGCCTGGGGCACGGTCTCGAGCACGAGTTGATGGACCGCAAGCCCTCCAACTCCGGAGTCGATGACGGCAACCCGAACCATGCGGTCAGGACGCTTCGCGCTGCATCTCCTCGGCGTAGATGAGCGTGGGCTCCTCACGCTTCTCGATCACGTCGGGCGTCATGATGCATTTCCGCACGTTTCCGATAGACGGAATCTCGTACATGATGTTCAACATGACCTCTTCGATGATGCTGCGAAGGGCACGGGCGCCCGTCTTGCGCTTCTGCGCCTCGAAGGCGATGGAGTGCACCGCCTCCTTGGTGAAGATGAGCTCGACGCCGTCCATGCCGAAGATCTTCTGATACTGCTTGATGAGCGCGTTGCGAGGCTCGACCAGGATGCGGCGTAGCGCCTCCTCGTCTAGCGGGTTGAGGGTGACCACGATGGGAAGACGGCCGATGAACTCCGGGATGAGCCCGTACTTCAACAGGTCTTCCGGCATCACTTGAGCCAGGATGTGGCCGACCTTCTTTTCCTTCTTTGACTCGATATTGGCGCGGAACCCGATAGATTGTTCCTTCACTCGGGTCTCGATGATTTTGTCCAGCCCTTCGAAAGCCCCGCCGCAGATGAACAGGATATTGGTGGTATCGATCTGGATGAACTCCTGGTGCGGGTGCTTGCGCCCCCCCTGAGGAGGCACGTTGGCGACGGTGCCCTCCAGGATCTTGAGGAGGGCCTGCTGCACACCTTCGCCCGACACGTCTCGCGTAATGGAGGGGTTCTCCGACTTACGGGCGATCTTGTCGATCTCATCGATATAGACGATGCCCTGCTGCGCCTTCTTGACGTCGTAGTCGGCGGCCTGGATGAGCTTGAGGAGAATGTTCTCGACGTCTTCACCCACGTAGCCGGCTTCGGTCAGCGACGTGGCGTCGGCGGAAGCCAGCGGCACGTTGAGAATCTTCGCCAGGGTCTGGGCCAGGTAGGTCTTGCCGCAGCCGGTGGGACCGATGAGCAGGATGTTGCTCTTCTGCAGCTCGACGTCTTCGCCGGTCGGACCGCCGGTGGCGTGAATGCGCTTATAGTGGTTGTACACCGCCACCGACAGCGTCTTCTTGGCCTTCTCCTGACCGATGACGTATTGGTTGAGGATGTTGTTGATTTCCTTGGGCTTCGGCAAATTGCGGAAGCGGGTCGGATCCTCCGTATGGCGGGAGAGCTCTTCTTCAATGATCTCATTGCAGAGCTCGATACATTCATCACAGATATAGACGCCCGGGCCCGCAATCAGCTTGCGAACCTGCTCTTGGTTCTTGCCGCAGAAAGAGCACTTGAGCGGGCCCCGCTCGTCACCGAACCGAAACATGTCAACCTCCGCTTCTGGACAACCCATCGCAGCCAGACTCATTTTTCCCGACGCTGAAACGGGCTGCCGCCTCAACCTCGTGGCCCCGGCCCCCCGTGGCGGTCGCGGAACTCGTGCTCGTGGAGCACTGACTGTAGTTCGAGACCACGCGAGAGCTCCCTCCAACATCTGCCGGGGGGACCCCAGCAAAGCGGCTGGTTGGCAGCCCGCGAGGACCGGGGTGTCCGTCGTTCGAGCCGGCATGGCAAAAGCCTTCCCAGCCCCGGACCCAATCAAGCGACCGTCGCCCTCGCCAGGCTGTTCCGGGGCGCTCCGACAGGGGAAAGGCCGACCGCCTCGGCGTACCATGGCCGCCATGAATCTTCGCTCCTTTCTTGGGCCGGCCCTCGCGCTGGCTCTGACCAGCGTGGCCCTGGCGGTGCCGGGGGATATCTCCTGGGTCACCAAACTGCCCCACGTGTCGCTCATCTCCTCGGCCGACAATGCGGCCTACCCCGGCCAGGTCGAAACCGTGTGGTCGGTGACGGGCGATCCAAACCAGACGTGGTCAGACTTTCGAACCGCGCTCGCGCAGCACGGCTGGCACGTGCGTTCTTCGGCCGACGCCAGTACTGGTGGCATCATGACCCATACGCTGACGGCCGATCATCAAGGTCATTCCCTGCAGGGGGCCATCACCGGGCTCCCCGCGTTGGGCACGAAGCTAGCGGTCCAATGGCGATCCGACGAAGGGCTGGTCGCGACCGGCGGCAACGTCCCGGCGCAGGTCGACGTGCCGACCGGGGAGCCCGCCGCGGGGAACAACCCCGTATACAACATCAACGACAATCATCAGGATCTCCACCTGAAGTGCCACAACTCGACGGTCAACCTGGATGGCAACAACAACAGCGTCGAATGCCTGGGCACGTGTGCCACGGCCAACCTCAACGGCAACAACAACGTGGTGGTTTTTACGGGACGGGTGTCGACCATCAACGTGCTGGGCAACCACAACAGTGTAAAGTGGTCCAAGACCGCCAACCCGACCCCCCCGGTCATCAACGAGATGGGCAACCAGAACGTCGTCACCCGGTTCTAGCCGCCGCCAACCTCGACCTTGGTCGAAGTCTCCCGGCACGTCTCTCTCTTAGCGTAGAACCAGGGCGATTGTTCTACGCCCAGAGCGGGTCGTCCAGCATCCAGCGGGCATCTTGAGAGACGCTCTCATCCGGTCACTAGTACATCCGTACTAGGTATGTCGCCTGGTGCAAGACTGGACCGTAAAATGGCCCTCGGGCCAATACTGCTGGCTGAGAAACGCGGTCATAATAAGGGGGAAGAGTTTCGGGGAGGTCCAGGATGGTCGACATGTCTTTGAAGCAGAAGTTGGACAAGGGTGGCCAGGTACGGATGGCCGTGACGGCCGACCACCTGCACCCGGAAGCTCGCAAAGGGGACCTCGCGGTGGTGCAACGCCACACCCTCAAGGATCTCAAGCCCGGGGACGCGGTCCTGTGCCTGCACGGGGGCGAGCCCGCCTTGTTCAAGGTGCGGCAGGCCTGGGTCATGAGCGGCCTGACCTGCCTCCAGGTCAACGGCCCGGACGGCATTGCCCGCTCTATTCCCGAGAGACAATTGCTGGGCAAGGTGGTGGAAGTGCTGCCCGGCAAGGCGGCCCTGCAGGTGGCCGTGCCCACGGTCCTCCGCCTGGTGCAGGCGGTCATGAGTCTGGTAAGCTGATCGTCAACTCTGGGCAGCAGGCTCCGCGGCCGGGGTCTCGGCCGTCTCGGCTTCGGCTGGGGCGGGCGTCTCCGCGGGCGGCTCCAGCTTCTCGACCTTGACGTTCTGGAAGATGTGCTCCAGCACCGTGCGGCGCAAGATGTTCTCCTTCAACTCGTTGATGGAGCCGTCTTCTTCCAGCGAGGCGCGCACCGTCTTGGTGTCCT
>DASYBA010000433.1:0-9512 GCA_036501005.1 Candidatus Xenobia bacterium
TGTTGCCGGGGTGCGGGTCGGCGTGGTAATAGCCGTCGATGAAGATCTGCTGCAGGTAGCCGTTCATGAAGTCGCGGGCCAGGTCGCTGCGGTGAATGCCTTGCTTCTCGGCCTCGTCGATCTCCTCGATCTTCCAGCCGACCAGCTCTTCCCAGCAGATCACCCGATCGGTGGTGAACTCCCAATGCACCTTGGGAATGTAGAAGGCCCGGGTGTCGGTGTCCGACTTCAGGTTCTTGCTTAACCGCTCGGCATTGCGTCCCTCTCGCATGTACGAAAGCTCGCTCACCAGCGTGGTGGAGAAATCCTCCACCACGCCCGGCAGGTCATACTTCTTGCCGATCTCCGAGTGGCGGTCGATCCACAGCGCGACCGACTTCAATATCTCCAGGTCCGAGGTGATGCGCTCGACCACGCCCGGCCGCTGCACCTTGAGCACCACCTGGCTCCCATCTTTGAGCATGGCCCCGTGCACCTGCCCTAGCGAGGCGGCCGCCCGAGGTTCCTCTTCAAAGCTGGCAAAGAGCGCTTCGGGAACCTCCCCGAGTTCTTCTTCGATGACCTGTCGAATGAGCAGATGATCGACCGGCATCGCTGAGTCCTGCAGTTTGCGCAGCTCTTCCAGGTACTCTTTCGGCAGCAGATCCGAGCGGGTGCTGGCGATCTGGCCCAGCTTGATGAAGGTGGGACCCAACTCTTCGCAGATGGTGCGGAGAGCCGCGGCGTTGGCACTGGCTCCCGGCGGCAGATCGGATTCCGGAACGGGCAGGAACTGCGTCAGGTTGGTGGCTTTGAGGAGCGTCGTAAAGCCGTGACGCGCGAAAGTGGCCACGATCTCCTGCGCCCTGCGCAAATGGCGGAGTCGAGGAAATGGGCCAGGCACGGACTAGGACATCGGGGCCCGCAGGCCCCGATGCATCGAACTATCGATCAGGGGGTGATGATCCCGGTCGCCTCGGGCTGGGCATGGCCGGCCCCTTGCGCGGAGAGGGCGTTGACCTTTTCTTCCAGGTAGGCCAGACGGTTCTCCAGCCGCTTCAGATCCTCGACGAACGCCAGGTTCTGCTCGGTGAAGAACTTGCGCAGCTCTTCCTTGCCGCGGGCTTCGAACTTGTTTCGTTCGCTCTCGGCCTTGGTGGCCAGGTCGTCGACCAGGCTCTTGGCCTGGTCCTTGGTCAGGTCGCCCTTGTTGACGAGCTGGTTGACGGTCTCTTCGACCTTTTCCTTGGCCATGATGGCACTGCCCAGGCCGGCCAGGAAGAGCTTCTCAATCGTAAATTCCATTGACTTCGGTCCTCCAGAAATGCTTTGGTGCCCGCTCATTCGATGTACTTGCCGCCGAACTCCTGTTGAAATGTAGTCAGTAGAAACATTTATTTTTTTTCGAACCGCCGCAGAACCGACCGGCGGCATGCGTAGTCTAGCAGGCAGTACAGGAAAGGAGCTTAGCCCGTGAACCTACGATCTCTATTGCCCGTATTCCTGGCCTTCGCATGTCTGTTGGGGTTCCAGCAGCCCGCATCGGCTGGGCAGGTCTTCACCAACGTCGCCCAGGCCCAGGCCGCCGCCAAGGCGCACCACAAGAACCTGCTCGTCTACTGGACGGGGCAAGGCTGGTGTCCCTACTGCTCCAGTCTGGACAAGGGCGTGATGAACAAGCCCCAGATCGCGAGCTGGATCCGTAGTAACGTGGTGTTCTGCAAGGTCAACTGCCAGAATGGCAAGAACTGGGGCGCGGCGGCCCACAAGTATAAGGTCAACACGGTGCCCACCCGCATTCTCCTGGATCCCAACGGCAGGGTCCTGGCCAAGGGGGTCGGGTATGGCGGAAAGGGCACTCCCAAGTCCTTCATAGGTTGGATGAGCAGCCGAGAAAACACCAACGAAGCCGGCAGCCAGTCAAAGTAAGGCCCTTGCAGGGGGGAACGGGGCTATCCCTCCTTTTTTTATTTTCGGGACTCACCCTCTAACACAACTCTAGTGCAGCATGGCGTCGTCTCTCAAAAGTGAAGCATACCTCCGAAAACGGGAGATTCTTGCACTTTATAAATAAAAAAGCCACAAATCCAGCGTTTGCCCGGCCGCCTCTCCTTCTACTAACATTGGGGCCGAACGGAGCCCCGCGAGGGGCTGATTGAACGTGCGGAGGACAGCTATGGCAACCAAGACACTGAACCTGAAACCGCTGGGCGACCGAGTCATCGTCCAGGCCCTGCCCCAGGAAGACAAGACCCGAGGCGGCGTCATCCTGCCGGAGACGGCCAAGGAGAAGCCCCAGCAAGCTTCGGTGGTGGCCGTCGGTGAGGGCCGCATTCTCGACAACGGCACCAAGGTCGCCATGGAAGTCAAACCCGGCGATCGCATTCTCTACGGCAAGTACTCCGGAACCGAGGTCAAGATCGAGGGCGAAGAGTACCTCATCATCAAGGAATCCGAAATTCTCGCTATCCTAAAGTAATTCATATCGATTCAGGAGGAACACCATGGCAGCCAAAATGTTGCTTTATCATGAAGAAGCCCGCCGAGCCCTGGAAGCTGGCGTCAACCAACTCGCCAACGCCGTGCGCATCACCTTGGGGCCCCGCGGCCGCAACGTGGTGCTGGACAAGAAGTTCGGCTCACCCACCATCACCAATGACGGCGTGACCATCGCCAAGGAAATCGAAATCGAAGACCCGTTCGAGAACATGGGCGCCCAGCTCGTGCGTGAAGTCGCCTCCAAGACCAACGACGTGGCGGGCGACGGCACCACCACGGCCACCGTCCTGGCGCAGGCCATGATTCGCGAAGGCATGAAGAACGTCACCGGCGGCGCCAACCCGATGTTCGTCAAGAAGGGTATCGAACGGGCCGTCGAGGTCGCCGTCAACGAGCTCAAGTCGCTGGCCAAGCCGGTCGAGACCAAGGATCGCATCACCGAGGTCGCTTCCATCGCCGCCAACAATGACAAGACCATCGGCTCCCTCATTGCCGAAGCCATGGAACGGGTCGGCAAGGATGGCGTCATCACGGTTGAAGAGAGCAAGACCATGGCGACGCTCTTGGAGCACGTCGAAGGCATGCAGTTCGACAAGGGCTACATCTCTCCGTACATGGTGACCGATCCCGAGCGCATGGAAGCGGTCATGGCCGACCCCTACCTGCTCATCACCGAGAAGAAGATCTCGGCCGTAGCCGACATGCTGCCGGTGCTGGAGAAGATCGTCCAGCTCCACCGGCCGCTGGTCATCATCTCTGAAGATGTCGACGGCGAAGCCCTGGCGACCCTGGTCGTCAACAAGCTGCGCGGCACCTTCCAGTGCGTGGCCGTGAAGGCTCCCGGTTTCGGCGATCGCCGCAAGGAGATGCTGAAAGACATCGCCACCCTGACGGGCGGCCAGGTCGTATCGGACGAGCTGGGCATCAAGCTCGAGCACGTCAACCTGGAGATGCTGGGCCAGGCCCAGAAGGTCAAGGTCACCAAGGACGAGACGACCATCGTCGAGGGCAAGGGCAAGGCCTCCGACATCAAAGGCCGTATCGAAATGATCAAGCGGCAGATCAAGGAGACCGAGAGCGACTTCGACCGGGAGAAGCTGCAGGAGCGGCTGGCCAAGCTGGTCGGCGGCGTCGCGGTCATCAAGGTCGGCGCGGCCACTGAGACCGAGCTGAAGGAAAAGAAGCACCGCATGGAAGACGCCCTGTCGGCGACCCGCGCGGCTGTCGAAGAGGGTATCGTGCCGGGCGGCGGCGTGTCGTTCATCAACATCCTGCAGTCGCTCGACAAGCTCGAAGCGACCGGTGATGAGAAGGTCGGCATCCACATCGTCCGCAAGGCGCTGGAAGAGCCCCTTCGCACCATCGCCAACAACGCCGGTCAGGAAGGCTCCGTGGTGGTCGAGAAGGTCAAGACCCTGCAAAAGGGTCACGGCTACGACGCCGCCACCGGTCACTATGTCGACATGATCCAGTCCGGTATCGTGGATCCGCTCAAGGTGACCCGGTCTGCCCTGCAGAACGCCGCCTCCATCGCCGCCATGGTGCTCACCACCGAGACCCTGGTCTGCGAGAAGCCGCAAGAAGACAAGCCGATGCCCGGCGGGCACGGCGGCCACAGCCACGGCATGCCCGGCATGGACATGATGTAGGTCTTTCAGGCAAATCGAACGTTAACCCGGCAGGAATTCCTGCCGGGTTCTTTTATATCTGAGGGATGGCCAAAACCAGCAAGAAACTGGAGATCGTCTACAGGTCGACCATCAAGAAATTCCGCCCGTATGCCACGGTGTCGTTTCTAGTGGCCCTAGGCATCTTCGTCCACGCCATTGTTGACATCGTTCAGCATCCTCACCACGCGACCCCTCGCATTGAGGCCATGGTCCGCATTCCCGTCTCCGTCGCCATGGTGGGCATCACGCTGTACATTTTCTACTCCAATCGCAGCCGGGTGATCCGGCTCGGGTCCACCTCTTTGACGTACGAGCACGGCAAAGAGGAGTTCCGGATTCTCTATTCCCAGCTCAAGGTCATCCGGCCCAAGGGGGGTGTGAAGAACCGCACCATGCTGCTATCGGATGGCCAGCATTCCATCAAGGTGGATGAGTTCTTTTTCCCCACCAGCTACGAAGAGCTGCTCAGCGATCTGTTGCAGCGGACTCAGGTTGCGGAGGAGCACAACCTCGGCTGACCTGCTGGAGGATTTCCAACAGGACCTTGGGCTCGACGGGCTTGGAGACGAACGCATCCATGCCGGCCGCCAGGCAATCTTCCCGATCGCCGCTCATGGTATGAGCGGTCAGGGCCACCACGGGCACGTGCCCGCCCTGACGAGTTTCCCGCTCGCGGATGGCCCGAGTCGTCTGCAGGCCATCCAGCTCCGGCATCTGCAGATCCATCAGCACCACGTCGAACCGGTCCCGCTCGAGGGCGGCCAGGGCTTCCAGGCCGTCGCATGCCACCACGACCCGGCACGACCACTTACGCAACAGATGCAGCATCAAAGCCTGGTTGGTGGTGTTGTCTTCCGCCAGCAGGACCTTCAAGTCGAGGACGTCTTCTCGGCTGACGGGCGCACTAGGGCGGCGGCACGCCGTGCCGAGCGCCCGGGCCAGCTCGGAGGCCCGGATGGGTTTGACCAGGTATGCCAGGCGCAGCTCGTCCCGGCACAGGGCAAACTCCTTCATCTGGTTGGTGCGCACCAGCATGAGCAGGCCCCCGGTGTAGCCCTTCCGTTGCCGCAGCTCCCGGGCCAGCGCAAAGCCGCCGTCGTCGGGCAGGCTGTCGATGATGATGGCGTGCACCTGCCCCAGGTGGTCCTCCCAGTTCGGCTCGTCGCCCAGCCGGATGGAAGCCCCCACGGCGCCCAACATGCCCTGCAACACTCGTCGGTGGGTGGCATGGGCGTCGAAGAGGAGCACCGAACACGGCTGCAGGGGCACCTCGGGCAAACTGGGGCAGGTCGTCGGCGGCAACGGCACGATGAAGTGCAGGCTGGTGCCCCCTCCTAGCGACGAAGGAGATTCGGCCCAGATATGCCCCCCCATCAACCCCACCAGGCGGCGGGCAATGGCCAGCCCCAGCCCGGCGCCACCGAAACGGCGAGTGGAAGAAGCGTCAGCCTGGTAGAACGACTCGAAGATGTGGCCGAGCTGCTGCGGCGTGATCCCAATGCCCGTATCCGATACGGTGACGTGCACGTCGTGGCTCTCCGAGGAGCCCCGTTCCACTTCGACCAGCACTTCGCCCTGGTGGGTAAACTTGACCGCGTTGCCCACCAGGTTGACGATCAGCTCTCGCAACCGGAACGGATCGCCGACTCGCGCGTCGGGCACCTCCGGGTCGACGTCCAGCGTCAGCTCCAGTCCTTTCTCGTGCGCCCGCACCGCCAGGATGCGGAGGGCATCGGCGACCACGTCGCGCAAGGCAAAGTCTATCGATTCGAGCTGCAGTTTGCCGGCTTCGATTTTCGTCAGATCGAGAATGACGTTGATAAGCGACAGCAATGAATGGGAGGCGTCCTTGACCGTGGTCAGGTACTCCCGCTGATCGTCCGACAGACCGGTGTCGAGGGCCAGGTCGGTCATGCCGATAATGGCATTCATGGGGGTGCGGATTTCGTGGCTGACGTTGGCCAGGAACTCGCTTTTGGCCCGGCTGGCCGACTCGGCCTCTTCCTTGGCTCGCCGCAAGACACCCTGGGCTTCCTTGGCGAGGGTGATGTCTTCCGATATGCCCACCAGGAACTGCGGCACGCCCTGGCTGTCCAGGATGGGAATCTTGCGGGTGTGGAGGTATCGAACGCCCTGGGCCGTGTGGATGGGCTCCTCGGGAATGTCCAACATGCGCCCGCTCTCCAGCACCGCGCGGTCTTTCGCGACAAAGAAGTCGGCTTCTTCGCGGGGAAAGAAGTCGTAATCGTTACGACCAATCATTTGCTCTCGCCGGATGCCGATGAGCTCCTCCCCGGCCCGATTGAGCAGGACGAAGCGAAGCTCTTTCGCATCCTTGATGAAAATCATCGCGGGCAGGTTCTCGACGATGGTTTGCAAGAAGGCGTCGGCGGCGCTGGCCGGCGGAGTGTGCTCGAACCATGCGCCGCCTTCCACCGTCAGTACCTCCTTCTCGCCGAGGAGCCTGCTCCCTGAAGTCAGATCAGATAAACTCGTACGCCACCGTGGTCAGGTGATCGGGCAACTCGGAGGCCATGACCATCTCCAACAGGATCTTGCTGGCCTGATCGAATTTGCCGCTCTTGTACTTGCTGGCGCCGACCTCCGTCTTGATGCGGGCCAGTTCCTCCTTGACCACGCCCTCGATGACTTCGGCCGTGACCACCCGACCATCCGACATGGTGGCACCGTGCTGGCGCCACTGCCACAGTTGGGCCCGGGAAATCTCGGCGGTGGCCGCGTCCTCCATCAGGTCGTAGATGGGCACGCATCCGGTGCCCTTGAGCCACGACGCAATATACTGGATGGCCACGTCGACGTTGAGCTGGACGCCCTCCGGCGTGATCTCGCCTTCCGGCACGGTGAGCAGGTCGGCCTGCAGCACCTGCACGTCTTCGCGCATGACCTTGAACTGGTTGTGCAACTTCTTCAGTTTGGCGTCGAACACGGCCTTGGCCACCGGGACCAGCGCCGGATGGGCCACCCAGGTGCCGTCATAGCCGGCCTTGACTTCCCGTTCCTTGTCCTGCTTGACCTTGGCCAGGGCCTTGTCGTTGGCGGCCGTATCGGTTTTGACCGGGATGTAGGCGGCCATGCCCCCGATGGCGTATGCCCCGCGGCGGTGGCACGACTTGACCAGCAGATCCGAATAGGATTTGAGGAAGTGCTTGTCCATGGTGATGGTCGCCCGATCCGGCAGCACGAACCTGGCGTCGTAGCGGAACTTCTTGATGAAGCTGAAGATGTAGTCCCAGCGGCCGCAGTTCAGGCCAGCCGAGTGGTCGCGCAGCTCGTAGAGGATCTCGTCCATTTCGAACGCGGCCAGGATGGTCTCGATCAGCACCGTGGCCTTGATGGTGCCCCGGGGAATCTTGAGCTCGTCTTGCGATGTGTTGAATACGTCGTTCCACAAGCGAGCTTCCAGATGGCTCTCCAGCTTGGGCAGGTAGAAGTAGGGCCCGGTCTTTCGAGCGATCAGCTCTTTGGCGTTATGGAAGAAGAAGAGCCCGAAGTCCATCAGCGAGCCGGACAGGGGCTTGCCGTTGATGCTGATGTGCTTGTCTTCCATGTGCCAGCCGCGGGGCCGCACCATCAGCGTCGCGACCTGCTCTTTCAGCTTGTACTTGTCGTTGAAGGTGATGGTGCGCCGAACCGCGTCGCGCAGGTTGATCTGGCCGTCCATGAGGTTGGCCCAGGTGGGCGTGTTGGAGTCTTCGAAGTCGGCCATGAAGACGTTGGCGCCAGAGTTCAACGCGTTGATGATCATCTTGCGCTCGACCGGGCCGGTGATTTCCACCCGGCGGTCCTTCAGGTCGGCGGGCACCGCCGCGACCGACCACTCATCCGACTCCCGCACGGTGCGGGTCTCCGGCAGGAAGTTGGGCACCTCGCCAGCGCGAATGAGGCGCAATCGAGCCGACCGCTTGACCAGGGCGACCTGCCGACGGGTGTCGAAGGTCGTGTGCAACTTCTCCAGGAAGCGCAATGCCTCCGGGGTCAGAATGCTGTCGTAGCCCGGCGCCATCTTTCCGTGAATCTGGATGCCGCTGGTCTGGACGGTGTCTGCGCTCATGCTGTGCTCCCCACTATCTATGTCGGGCCGGCGTCATGGACGCGACCGGCCCAGCTTCAACTTTCCTGTAATTCCACGCCGGGCAGGATGGTGCTTCTTTTTCGCGATATTGTGTCCGGCATGGAACAGCGTGTCATCGATCTGGCCCTGTCGGTCTCGGCCGACGGGCGAGCGGGAGCAAGGCGGGCCAGTCTGGGGGCCAGCTCCACGCTGGAGGGCGACTTCGGACTGGGCAGCCTGGAGCGAGCCGAGCTGCGGGTGCGCCTGGAAGACGCCTTCGGCTGCCGGCTGCCCGACCAGCCCTTCATGGCGGCTCGCTCGATAGGCGACCTGGTGGCCCTCATCCAAGGCGCCGGGCGGGGCGACGCCGTGCCTCTGGCCGCAGCCGTGGCGCCCCAGGTCCGCGCGCTCTCGCACGCGGGGCAGGCCCGCACCCTGCTGGAGGCTCTGGCCCTCAACGCCGAGGCGACGCCGGAGGCTCGGGCCATCTCTTTTCTGAAGGAGGGTCGCGAGGAGCAGACCGTGACGTTCCGCGGGCTTTTCGAGGCGGTACGCCGAGTGGCGGGAGGGTTGCAGATACAACCTGGAGACCGGGTGGGCTTGATGCTCCCCACCGGACTGGGATTCGTCGCCGCATTCTTTGGAACGATGGCGGCGGGCGGCGTGCCCGTCCCCATGTACCCCCCCGTGCGGCCGGACCAGATTCAGGCGTTCGTGGAGCGACAGTCGGGCATTCTGGCCAATGCGGGGGCTCGCATCCTGGTCACGTTTCCGGCGGTCACCAAGGTGGCGCCCTGGCTCCGCGCCCGGGTGCCTGAGCTGCGCGAGGTGGCCGTCGTCGATGACTTGCTCACCGCCTCGCCGGTCGGGACGCTTCCTGAGCCCCGCACGGACGACTTCGCCTTCATCCAGTACACGTCCGGCAGCACCGGGACGCCCCGGGGCGTGGTGCTCTCGCACGCCAACCTGCTGGCGAACATCCGGGCCTTCGGGGAGGTCCTCCCGCTGCAGCCTGACGACGTGCTGGTCAGTTGGCTGCCGCTCTACCACGACATGGGGCTGATCGGCATGCTGCTGACCCCGCTCTTCCATGGGCTGCCGCTGGTGCTGATGGGCCCGGAGGACTTTCTCATGCGGCCCTCCCGCTGGCTGCGCGCGTTCCACGAATACGGCGGCAGCGTGACCGCGGCGCCCAACTTTGCCTACGAGCTGTGCGCCCGCAAGGTACCCGACGCGGAAATCGTAGGGCTCAACCTGGCCCGCTGGCGGGTCGCCATCAACGGCGCCGAGCC